>JBEKNG010000221.1:0-8130 GCA_049523075.1 Paraburkholderia sp. | reverse complement strand
GTCGTTGCGATTGCCACGGGAATGGCGGCAGCCTGCGCCTCGGCAATCAGACGCGCAATACCCGGCCGCAAGGGCAACCCGCCATCGCGCACGCGCGCTGCGTAATGACGGGTCTTGATTGCATGCACGGCGTCAATCACGTCGTTCACACGCATGCCGTCCGCTTCTTCCAGATCGGCGACGTGCCAGTAATGCAGCAAGCGTTCCTTACCGCCCGCTACCTTGAGAAGACGCGTATAGAGCGCCTCGTCCCAGAACCAGTCGAGTCCGACTTCGGCGAATGCGGCATTGAATGCCCGCAGATGGAGGGTCTCGGTATCGGCAAGCGTGCCGTCGACGTCGAAGATCAAGGCGTGCATGGTCCGGTCCTCTCCTTGGTTCATGCAGCCACGATAGCGGAGACGGATGCCGGTTTGAATTCAGAGATTCTTTGGACTCGGGTAAGACATCCTTTAAGTGATCGTGGCGAGCACGCTTTGCGCAGCCGCAGCCGCAGCCGCAGCCGCGGGAGCGGGAGCGCGGGAACACGGAAACGCCGCGTTATTTCTTTGGCCGAGGCTCAGTCACGAAACCGATTTTTGTCAGCCCACCGGCCTGCGCGGCCGCCATCACGTCGGCGACGCGCTCGTAGGCCACTTTGCGGTCGGCTCGTAAATGCAGTTCGGGTTGAGGCTTCGCGTGAGCGGCCTCAGCAATCCGCGCGCGCAAAACGTCATCGGCCACAGGATGGCCGTCCCAGAGAATCGATCCGTCCGCCCGCACGGCGACATCCAGATGCGCGGGTTTGACGTTGTCGGGCTGGCTGCTCGCTTGCGGGAGATCGATCTTCACCGCATGCTGCATCGCTGGAATGGTGACGAGAAAGATGATCAGCAGCACCAGCATCACGTCGACGAGCGGCGTCATGTTGATTTCGTTCATCAGACCGCTTTCGTCGTCGTCGGAGAAGGGGGTCATTGCCATTTGAGCGCTCCGTCGTTCGTGCCGTCATTGGTTTCGGCATCGGCATCTACATTGGGACCGCCGTCGGGGCCGCGATAGATTCCACGATGGGTTCCGGTAACGCCGCGTGGCACGCCGCGCGTGTCAGGACCGGCACTCGACGGCAGTTGCGATCCGGTCACGAAATACGCATGCAGACCATGCGCGAAACGCTTAAGTTTTGTCACGATCGCCTTGTTGGCGCGCGTCAAACCGTTGTATCCCAGCACCGCAGGTATCGCCACGAAGAGGCCGAAGGCTGTCATGATCAGCGACTCGCCGACCGGTCCGGCGACATGATCGATCGACGTCTGTCCTGTCTCGCCAATCAGGATCAGCGCGTGGTAAATGCCCCAGACAGTCCCGAAGAGCCCCACAAAGGGTGCGGTGCTGCCGATCGACGCCAACACCGCCAGGCCGCTTTGCATGCGTGCGATGGCGTCGTCCAACGTGTCCTGCAGGCGGCGCGTAATCCAGTCGGATACGTCGATGCGGTTGTGCAGACGCGGCTGGGTTTGCTGATGATGGGCCGCGGCTTCCTCGCCGGCGAGGGCGAGCGCCAGAAGCGGATTGTCGTGCTGAGCCGACCCCGACGCGTGGGCGCCGAGGCTCCTTAGTCCGTCTTCGAAACAATCCGCGCGCCAGAATTGCGCTTCGGCCAGGTGTGTCACGCGCTTGATCCGCATGATGGTCCATAGCTTGACGAGGATCACCGTCCACGACAGAACCGACATGATCAGCAGCACGCTCAGAATGCAGTGCGTGATGATATCGCCGTTTTCCCAGACATTCGCGAGGCCGTAGTGTTGCATAGTCATTTCCTTTGACTCGGTGCCAGTTCGGTGACCGGTTATTCGGTCAAGCCGAAGACGAACGATTGCGAATAAGCGGCACGTACCGCTTCGCCGTTTTCCCTGTACGGCTGACAGACCCCGGCATGAATGGCAGCGAGCGCTGCGTCGTCGAGCCGGGGATAGCCGCTGCTCTTTTCCAGTTGAGCGGTTTCGATCTGGCCGCTCAGACCTACGACGAACCGGATGATCGCGGTGCCGCTTTCATTGCGGCGCTTCGATAGATCGGGATAGTCCGGCTTGGGGATATCGCAGTCGACGTGCGATACGCTTTTCGGCGTGTTCGATGCAGGTATCGTGCGCTCGGCGCCGCTCGCCGATGCATTCGTTGCCGGTGCTGCGGGCGAAGGTGCCGCAGCGAGGGGCACAGCCGCTGGCCCAGGCGAAGTGTCTCTGGACGGCGATGCCACGTTCGGCACGTTTGCCGCAGGACTCCCGGTGCCGCGCGGCTGTTTGAGGCGAGGCTGAGGGAGGGGTTTGCTCCGTACCGGAGGATGCACAACTTGCGGCGCTGCAACTGCGGCGGCGGGAGCGGGCACCGCGGGCACGGCAGGTGCAACAGGTGAAACGGGTGCAACAGCCTCCGGCTCGGCCCTCAATAACGTCGCAACGACGAGTGGCGCTTCGACCGTCCGCTCGACCCTCGTGTCCCGCGCCGTTAACGCCCACACTAACAAGCCCGCATGACCCACGATCACGGCACCCAGCACCACAACGATCCGACGGCGCCGTGCCGCCTCGGTCGCGCTATCTCCAGTCGTCGCCATCGCAAGCTGCAGCATGACGGTCGAGGCCTCGCATTGCCCACCTCCGCGTTCATTTTCCGCTCCTGCACAGCGTTTTAGTACTGCCGCTGGCCCTACCGCATCAATTCGGGAAAATCTCCCGCCCGATGGCCGTTGTCAAACGGTCTCCCGATGGACTACTTTGCTTGAATGACGCGAGTTTTCGCGGCGCGGCGATTTTCACTACGGAGTAAAAACAATGCTGGAGACACGGTTTCGTATCACAACACCAGGGCCTTCCCTCGCTTCCTCGGTCACCGCCGCTATTAGCACCGCTGTTGGCACGTTAGCCACCGCCGTTACTGCGATTGCGTTCGCCGCGAGCACGGCCTGGGCTGCCACCCCAACCGCCTATGTGACGAGCGAGAAGGCCGGTGTCGGCGTAATCGATCTGGAGCAGATGACGCTGACAAAGACGTTTCCGGTCGGCGCTGACGGCCCGCGTGGCCTGAGTCTGAATACGGACGGCACACGGCTTCTGGTGGCCAACAAGAATACCGGCGATATGGCGGTGATCGATACGGCTTCGGGTAAAGTCGTGCAGCGTGTGAAGATCGGCCAGAACCCCGAATATGTGCGCGTGCACAACGGCTATGCGTACGTGACCTACGAGCCCGGCGAAGAAGGCGGTCCGCCCGCGGCGAATGGGGCCAATGCGACCAACGGCAAACCCGGCGCCGGCGCCGGCGACGATGACGCCAACAAGCCGCCCGCGGAAATCGCGATTGTCGATATGAAGACGTGGCGCGTGATTCGTTCGGTGACGAGCGGCCATGAAACCGAAGGCATCGAATTTTCACGCGACGGCAAGACGATGCTCGTCACCAATGAGGGTGACGATACGGTCTCGGTCTATCAGGCCCGAACGGGTGCTCAGGTCAGAACCGTGAAGCTCGCGGCAGGCGGCCGTCCACGCGGCATCCGCTTGTCGCCCGACGGCAAGGACTACGTCGTTACGCTCGAATCGCTCAGCAAGTTCGTGGTGATCGATGCGCACACGTTCGAGGTCGTCAAGTCCGTCGATACGAAGCTCGGGCCGTACGGGGTAGCGTTCGGGCCTGGCGGCAAGCGGCTCTTCGTCGCTGCGGCGCGCGACAAGACGGTCCAGGTTTTCGACGGGCACAGCTACGAGCATGTCGCCGATGTCCCGGTCGGACAGCGTTGCTGGCACTTCAGCTTCACGCCGGACGGCACGAAGCTGCTGGTGGCATGCGGGCGCTCCGATGCGGTCTATGTGCTCGACGCGCAGAGCTATCAGCCGATCAAGCAGATCGGCGAACTGCCGCTGGCCTGGGGCATCGTCACCTATCCGCCTAGCGACGGATCCATCGAATCGCATTGATCGTCCGTCGCCGCCAGGCCGCACTAGTCCCAGGCGTAGCGCAAACCGACGTAGAAGCCACGCGGCGCGCCCGGCCCGACGAACTGTTCGTTGATCGGGTTCGCGCCGTCAAACGTATGGTTGGGTCCGTTGAAAAAGTTCTCGCCGAGTACGCCGAAGCTTTCGTACTGCTTGTCGAGCAGATTCGATATGGTCGCGAAGATCTGCAACTGTTTCGTCACCTGGTATGAGCTATCGAGATCGATCAGGAAGTAACCGGAAATCTTGCCGTTCACATCCCGGTTGTTCTCGTCGCCCTGTGCGTATATGCCGCCGCGCCAGGTCAGGTTGGTGCCGATGTTCCACTTCGAAAACGGCGTGTAGTCGAGCCGCAGTTTGACCGTGGTCGCCGGGATGCCGGGGATATGGTCGCCCGGCTTGACGGTAATGTTGCCGTTGGCGTCGGCGCTCGAGTTGCTCGGGCTGCTTTCGGTCCAGGTCGAGCGGTAGGTGGCATCGACGTAGCTGTAACTGGCGGTCACCCCAACCGGGCCGATCTGGCTGCGCCCGGACAGTTCGACACCCTGGCGGCGGGTCTGGCCGACGTTCTGGAAATAGCCCTGAGTGCTCGTCGCGCTGCTGATGAACTCGATATCGTTGTCGAGGTTCGTGCTGTACGCCGCGGCGCTCCAGCTGGTAGCGTTGCCGATGCGCCCGCGTGCGCCGATCTCGAAGGTCTTCGAGATCACGGGCTGGAGCGCCGGGTCCGCGACGAAATCGTTCGGCAGCGAGCAGGGGGCGGCTGGATCGGCGCAGGTCAGTTCAATGGCGGTCGGCGTACGCATCCCTTCGTTATAGGTCGCGTAGGCCGTGAAGTTGCTGGTCGGGTTCCAGTTGATGCCGACGGCCGGATTGAAGCGCGAGAATGTATCGTGGCCGTCGAGTTGGGGTTGCGAGCCGCTCTCGTCGCCGATGTCGGCGACGGCCCAGTTGTAGCGGCCCGCTACTGTCAACGACCACTGCTTGGTGATGGTCAGGGTGTCGGTGAAATAGACGCCATAGTTGCCGTCATGGGTTCGGGCATCGGTCTGCTGAGAGAAGCCGCCAATGCCGATCGTGGCACGTGTAGGCGTGAAAAACGCATCCTGCTCGGCTTCCGTGTAGTGAGAATTGGCGAGGTCGGCGGCCACGCCCGCGACGAACTGGTTTTGCATGCCGCCGAGCTGGCCGAGCAACGTCAGTTGCAGGCTGGCGCCATAGCTGTCGGTGGAAACGGTCGATTTCGCGTTGGTAGCCTGGAGCGTATCGACCGTTCCATCCGGATTCAACGACCCGAAATCCGTGTTGTTGTTGCTGCTGATGTTCGTGTTGAGGAACTGCCGGTAATAGACGTTGCCGCTCAGCTCGACATGGTCGTTGAAGTAGTGATCGCCGGAAAGCGTGGCATAGCCGACGCTGTTCTCATTCTGGTCCGGGTAGGTGTAGGGTTGCTTCGGATTGTCGAGGAATGAGCGCGGAATGGTCTGCGTGCCTTGCAAGTCGTTGTCGGCGCCGCCTGCGGAGAACGACAGCGTGGTATCGGCGTCGGTGTAGCGCAGCTTGCCGAAGGCCTGGCGCAGCCGGCTCGGATTCCGCTCGGCCCAGCCGTCGTCGTTCTGGGCGTCGGCGGTCACGTAGTAATCGAGATTCTCCCCGATGGTGCCGCCCTGTTCGATTTGGGCAGTCTTGCGGCCCCACGAGCCGGCCGTCACCTCAGCCTCGCCACCGGGGCTGGTCTTGCCGTTTTTCGTCGTGATCGAAATGGCACCGCCGAGCGTGTTGAGCCCGTAGGTCGGATTGGAACCCGGAATCAGCTGGATCGTATCGACCGCTTGCTGCGGAAACAGATCCCAGTTCACGACGTCGCCGAACGGCTCGTTTATGCGCACGCCATCCATGAATACCGAGAGCCCCTGCGGTGTCCCGAGCAGCGGTGATGCGGTAAAGCCGCGATAGTTGATGTTGATCTGATAGGGGTTGCCCTGCGCATCGGAGATATCGACGCTGGGAAGGTTCTTCGCGAAGTAATCGACCAGCGTGCTCCGGTGCTGCTGTTCGATGTCCTGCGCTCGCACCGTCTGCACGTTGGCGGGCACTTGCGACAATGGCGTGCCGATGCCGAGAAGCGGCGTGGTGCCGACCACGACGATCGGCGCGAGCTGCACGGCGGCGGCGCCCGGACTCGCGCCGGCAGGGGCAGTGGACGATGCCGCCACCGGGGGCGCAGCTGTTTCGGCCTGGGCCCATGCCGTGACGGAGAGGCTCGCGAGCGCGCCGCTGAAGCAGAGGGTGAGGCCGGCACGTCGCCGGAAACGGGGTACTTCCGCTAAGCGGGCGGTGCGGCGGGTGCGGGATAGCATGTTCATCGTTTTGTCTCCTGCCGGATTGACGCTATCTTCGTGAGCGCAACCGGGTTGCGGCGTGCGTAGCGCTTTCTTTCGGTGTGTAAAGCCTGGCATACGCCGCCGCGCGAAACACGGGAGCTTTTCCCGATATCGTGGGGAAGCGTTCCCAAACGCGCTGCAACAAACTGCTGTGTGCGATCGGCCTGAGTAGAATGCAAACGTGACGGATGCAAAGGTGATGGCAAACGACCCCTCGAACCCTTCTTCAGCGCGCCCCGTTCCGCCGCATTCGACGGTGCGGCGCGACCTTGCGTGGGTGTTCGCGCTGACGGTGCTCGCCGCCGTACTAAGCGTGACATTCGATTTCAGCGAGCACGCGTATCGCTGGACGCGGGGCCTCGAGCGCTTCCAGCTCGACGAATTGCCGGGCACGCTGTGTGTGCTCTCCATCTGCCTTGCATGGTTCGCATGGCGCCGCTATCGCGAGACGCGCCGCGAACTGGGCCGCCGCTGCGTGCTGGAAGAGCAGGCCGAACGCCTGCTTGCCGACAACCGGCGTCTCGCCAATCAGGCGTTGCAGGCGCAGGAACTCGAGCGCCGCCATCTGGCGCGCGAACTGCACGATGAGCTGGGCCAGTACCTGAACGCGATCTCGCTCGACGCCGCGCGCATCCGCGATCTGTCCAGCGGAGGCGAGCAGGAGATTCATCGCGTATCGCTCGGTCTCATGCAGAGTGCGAGCCACGTCTATCGGCAGATAGGCGGCATGATCCGGCGTTTGCGGCCCATCGGCCTCGACGAGTTCGGCTTGCCGAGCGCGCTCGAGCATTGCGTCGACGGCTGGCGCGAGCGGCTGCCCGATGCGTCGTTCTCGCTGACGATCGACGGGGATTTCGCGGGCTTAAGCGATGCACTGACCATTACGCTTTACCGGCTCGTGCAGGAAGGGCTGACCAATGTCTCGAAGTTCGCCCGCACTTCACGCGTGGAAGTGTTCATGGTGCGTGCGCCGCGCGGGGCTCAAGAGCGGCAGGACCGGCAGGACGGCAAGCTCATCGATGAAATCGTAGTCACGATGGCCGACGACGGCCCCGGCGCCGACCTGGGGAAGCCCCGCGGCGGACTTGGTCTGATCGGCATGCGCGAGCGCGTCGAGGCGCTCGGTGGCGAATTTCACGTGGCTAGCAAACTGGAAGGCGGTTTCCTGTTTTGCGCGCGGGTGCCCGCTCACGCAGGGCTTGCCGAACCCGTGAACTGAAGCCCAAGTCGGCTCGCCATCTGTGCGAGTTGCACACCGTTGTCGGCGCCGAATTTCTGCCGGATCACCGACTGATGATTGGCCACAGTCTTTTGGCTGAGTCCCAGTTTCTCCGCTATGCTCGGCAGCGTATAGCCCTGCACAAGCAGACGCAGCACCTCGAACTCACGCGCCGACAACTGCCGTCCGGGCGGACCCTCGCTGAACGCGTTGCGTAGCGCCAGCGCCTGCGAGATATCGGGGCTCAGATAACCCGCGCGCCGGGCGATGGTGCGCACGGCTTCCACCAGCACGTCGGGCGCGCTCGCCTTGGTCACGTAGCCGAGGGCGCCGGCGTCGAGCGCACGGCGCACGAAGATCGCATCCTCATGCACGCTGAAGATCAGCACGCGCGCGTCTGGCTCACGCGCGAGCATCCGCCGAATCGCTTCGATGCCGCTTGCGCCCGGCAACGAGACGTCCATCACCACCACGTCCGGCCGCAGCGTGCAAAAACGCTGATAGGCCTGCGCGGCATCGGCCGCCTCGCCACACACATGCACGTCGGCAT
>JBEKNG010000220.1:0-8185 GCA_049523075.1 Paraburkholderia sp. | reverse complement strand
GGTCGCAAATTCTTAGACCTCCGACTCGACCGTGACGCGTTCGCACAGCGTGGCCGGATCGATCAGCATCAGGGTGCCGCGTCCCGGCAGCTCGACCGCCTCGGTCATGCCGTTGCCCAAGCCGTTGCCAAGCTGGCGCGTCAGCACCGTTGGGAGCGGAATCCGGCTGGCGGAGTCGATGGTGACGATGTTGTCGACCGCGTCGACCACGAGCCCATACTTCTCGCCGCGGTGTTCGACGATCAGGATCTTCGCGTGCGCCAGGTCTTCGTACTGCGACATGCCGTACATCGCGCGCACGTCGATCACCGTGAGCAGTTCGCGGCGCAGATGCAGCACGCCACGCACAAAGCCGGGCGCGCCAGGTGTTGCGACGATCTCGTCCGGGTAATCGATCACCTCGCGCAACTGGCTGATGCGCACGCCCAGCAGATGTCCCAGACGGAAGGTGACGTAGGTCTCGCGTGTGCCGCCGCGCCTGTTCGAGGTGGCCGCTGCAGGGGTCCTGTCACGGTACAGTTCACGATGACCTTGAGCCAAGGCGGCAATCTGCGAGTGCTTGCAAAGCGCGTCCGGGCTCAGCAGGATGATACTGTCGCGCCCCTCGTTACCCAGACAGCCCACGAACAACGCAACGTGCCGGCGGCTATAGGCAGGCATCACCATCAGTTCGTCGTCGCGGTAGCCGACAATGCTGCGGACCTCGTCGACCATCAGGCCGACATGCACGTCATGCTGATTGAACACGACAATGCGCCGCTCATCCGCTGCCGCGGCGAGGCCCGGTGCTGCCGCCTGTTCTCGCGTGAGTCCCATCAAGCGGGCAAAGTCGATCACAGGAACCGTCGTGCCGCGCAGGTTCAGCATGCCGATGCAGACCTCGTCGGCCAGCGGCGACGGATGCATGGCCGGCACGCGGATGATCTCCTGAATGGCGGCCATCGGCAGGGCAAGATGCGCCCCGGCGACGCGAAACGACACGGTCTGCCGGCGTTGTGCCAGCTGCGCGCGCCGCTCCGGCGTCGCGGCACGATGATGCAAGTGTGGAATGTCAGGCAGGCCGAGCAATGCCGCAACCGAGAGAATCTGCAGGATCCGCTCACCATCGTCGAGCTTCAGCGCGCCGCAAATGACCGGCGGAGCGTGGTCCGCGCGCTCGAAAGTGATCTTCTGCGCAGCCGGCACACGCAGGATTTCGCCGGTCGTATCGAACTGCAGGCCCACGCGCACGTCACCCAGTTCGACAATCGCGATCTTGCTGGCGGCGCCCACGGCAGCGTCCGGCAGATGCAGCAACTGACGCAGGTCGACGATGGGAATCAACGTGCCGCGCAGGTTGAAGAGTCCGAGCAGATGGCTCGGCGCGAGCGGCACCGGCGTGATGGCTGCCGGATAGTTGACCACCTCCTGCAACGCCGCGACCGGCAGCGCGAGTTCAGTCTCGCCGAGGTGGAACGAGCCGAACAGCTCGACCGCGCGTTCAACGCTCAATTCAGTTGCGCAACGGTCAGCGGACGTGGCGTCGATATCCATGATTGGGGGCCCCGTTCAAAGAGTGCGGGAAATCTTCTTCACAACGAACGCATGCTGATGACAATCGATCAGCAATTGCCTGCCGCATTCGCCGCCTGCATCCACATGTATCACACGCACGCCGAGCGCCTCGAGCAACTGCTGCGCAGTGCGGACATTCTGTTCGCCGATTGGCGCGTGAGCCGGCCGGCGTGCGTAATGGACCATATTGGCGCCGCCCACGAGCACGGCCTCCAGCGCATCATACGAGGCGCGCTGCACCTGCATCAGGCTGAGCAGGGACGGAACGGCCTGGGTCACGTATTTGGCGCCGATGCCCGCGGGCAAGATGGGCGCAGGCAAGGTGGGCGCGTCGGGCAGCAGGCAATGAGCGAGGCCGTAAATCGCACGCTCGCGCCACAGCAAGCCGATGCCCACACACGAGCCGAGAGTGGCGCGCAACAGGTCATGCCCCCTGCCGATGCCAATCGCGCACATGTGCACCTGAATCTCGCGGGTCTCGCTCACGGGCGGGCCTCGTTGAGATAAATCAGAGGCTGCTCGAACCTGAAGCCCATATCGAAGCGGCTCAGCGATTCCGATTCGCCGACGATCAGCACCCCCTCCGGCGCCATGGCACGGCGCACGTTTTCGAGTACGGCCTGCTGGCCTTCCGTGTCGAAGTAGATCAGCACGTTGCGCAACAGCGTGACATCCATGGAACCGATGTCGCGCGCCGGTTCGTGCAGGTTGTGCTTGCGAAAGCTCACGTTCGCGCGCAGCGCTGGCCCCGCAGAGAAGCCGCCGTCCTGCGCGAGGAAATACTTCGCCAGCAACTCGGGATGCGTCTGTTTCAGCCCGTCGATACTACGGCCCTGGTAGTGCGCAGCGGCTGCCTTGCGCAGGATCGCGTCGCCGATATCAGTGGCGAGAATGCGGTAGCGAAACGCCGGATGCCGGCTGCGAAACTCCTCGCACAGCATCGCCACCGTGTACGCCTCCTCGCCGCTCGATGCCGCCGCCGACCACACTCGCAACGGCGTGTCGGCATGCGCGGCGAACCAGCGCGGCAGGAACTGCCCGGCGAAGAAGTCCCAGATACGCGGCGTGCGAAAGAACGAGGTCTCGTTGGTGGTGACCAGATCGATGAAATCGCGCACCTCGTCGGGCTTCACCTCCAGCACATGCAGATAGTCGCGGTAGCCGGGCAGCGCCAGCTCGCGCAGACGCCGGCGCAAACGGCCCTCCAGCAAGGTCCACTTGCGCTCGCTCATGGCGATGCCGGTGTGCCGTCGCACCTGGTCGAAAAGCGCCCGACGGGTCGCCTGATCGACCTCGCGCTCCGTATCCACGGCGCCTCCAGCGTTAGACGACAAAGCGCGTGACGGTTTGATCAAGCGTTTCCGCGCCTTGCATCAGCGTGGCGCTGGCCCGCGCAATCGTGTCGCAGGCGCCGGCGGATTTCTCGGTTTCTTCGGCGACCTGCTGGATCGCCACGCTGACCTCGCGGGCCGCGATCAACTGCTCGTCCGCGCCGCAGGAAATCTCCGAGATCGCATGCGTGGTGCGACTCACGCCGCTGACGATCTTGTCGAACGCCTCGCCCGCCTGCTTCGAGATCTCACTACCCTGCGTGACCCGCTTGACCGATTCGTTGATCAGCTTCGAGATTTCCTTGGTCGCCTGCGAAGAACGTTCGGCAAGCTTACGAACCTCGTCCGCGACTACCGAGAAACCGAGTCCGTGTTCGCCCGCACGCGCCGCCTCGATCGCCGCATTGAACGCCAGCAGGTTAGTCTGGCTGGCAATCTCGCCGATCACCTTGATGATCTCGCTGATGTCCTCTGAGGACTTATTGATCAGCTCCATCGCCTCGATCGAGCGGGCAATTGCCTTGGCGCCGCGCTCGGCTTCCTGCTGGGTGTCTTTCGCGAGGCTGTCGGCGCTGCGCGAGTTGTCGGCAATCGAATTGATCGAGGCGGTCAGTTCCTCGATCGAGGCGTTCATTTCTTCGACCGTCGCGCCGAGCGACTGTGCGCCGCTCGCCACGGTGTTGGCCCGCCCGGCGATATCCTGCGACGACGCGGTGAAGCCGCCCGCCGACTCGACCACCTTGCCGATCACGCTGCGCAGATCGTCCATCATTCGCTTGATGCCGGCGGCGAGCTGGTCGATCGGCTCGTTACCGGACACTTCGACAGAACCGGTCAGATCGCCCGCAGCGGCCTTGCTCACTACGTCCAGCAGTGCCGCGACCTTGCGCTGCTCGTCTTCCGCGCGGCGCCGGACCTGGTCCTCCAGCTCGACCTGGGCAGTGACGTCGGTTGCGAACTTGATCACTTTATGAAGCCGGCCACCGACATCGAAGATCGGGTTATAGGTAGCCTGAATCCACACGGTGCGGCCGCCTTTGGCGATCCGTTTGTAGCGTCCCGCATCGTACTCGCCGCGGTTGAGCTTGGCCCAGAAATCGCGGTATTCCGCGCTCCCCGTATACGCCTCCTCGCAGAACAGGCGGTGATGCTTGCCCTCTATCTCGTCAAGCCGGTAGGCGAGCGTGTCGAGGAAGTTCTGGTTGGCGAACAGCACGGTGCCGGACAGATCGAATTCGATGACCGCCTGGGCGCGGTCGAGCGCCCGCACCTTGCCCTCGTATTCGGCGTTTTGCTGGCGGCTCGCGGTGATGTCGGTGGCGAACTTGATGACCTTGTAAGCTTTGCCGTCCGAGTCGAACACCGGGTTATACGAGGCGTTGATCCAGACCTCGCGGCCGCCACGGCCGACACGCTGGTACTCGCCATGATCGAACTCGCCGCGGGCGAGCTTCTCCCAGAACTGGCGATACGCGAGGCTGTCGGCGTAGGCGGGTTCACAAAACATTCTGTGATGCTGGCCGCGGACCTCGTCGAGCGTGTAGCCGAGGGTCTGCAGGAAATTGTCATTGGCGTAGAGAACGATACCGTGCAGATCGAACTCGATGACCGCCTGAACACGATTCAGCGCGGCGCTGACCGCGCTGAGTTCATGCATTTCCAGGTGCCGCTCGGGCGTTGAATGCTCCACTTGGTTCTCCTCGTTGAACGCACGCAAAAAGCCAAACACGCCCGCGCCTCTCGTTCGACGAGAGGGCCGGGTCGTGTTTGCTCCCAGGCTATGTATTGTGTTTGCCGTGCCAGAGAAACGCCCCCCTGCGACGATCTTCGGGTCGTCGCCCTTGCGCTTCACTAGCACTGCAGTCGGTATATCGGCCGGAAAAGATGCAATCTTTATATCTGATTGACTCTGAATTTTTGCAGCTGCGATTCTTTCATTTGCATTCCCCTGGTAATAGCTTGAGAAACGTACATGCTTCGCAATTGCGGCCACGTTCCCTTGATTTGCAAAATCTGACCGCACTGCCATGTCCATGTCAGAGTGAGGCCATTGACGACCTCATACAATCTGGCGTTTGCAGAACAGTTGTGCGAGCAACGCTGCGCAGGTCTGATGTTCGCCGACTATCGACGGCGGTGGGAGTTGTGCTGTGGATGATCTGGATTCAATGCGAATCTTCGTCAAGGTGGCAGATCTTGGCGGGTTCACCCGCGCTGCCAGCGCGATGAGAATCTCCAACGCGGTGGCGACACGCCACGTTGCCGATCTCGAAGGCCGTCTTGGCACACGGCTGCTCAATCGCACCACGCGGCGTCTGTCTCCCACTGAGTCCGGCCACGTCTATCTCGAGCGGATCCGTCAAATTCTCGAGGAGCTGGACGATGTCGAGCAGATGGTCACGTCGCGCAACCTCGAGCCGGCTGGGACCTTGCGTATCGCGGCGCCGGTGGTGTTCGGTCTGCACAAGCTCGCGCCTGTGCTGCAAACTTATGCCACACGCTACCCGAAGGTCATGCCTGACATCACGCTCGTGGACCGTCCGGTCGATGTGGCCGAAGAAGGCTTCGATGTAGGCATCGTGATAGCGCGGTCGATGCGCCATGCGAACGTCGTTGCGCGGCGTTTGACGACTGCCAGCATGACCGTATGCGCGCCGCCCGACTACATCCGGAAACACGGCACGCCCACGCGTCCCGAGCAACTGTCCGAGTATCCGTGCCTGTCCCTCGCCTCTGACTACTGGGGTGAAGAGTGGGCGTTTACTGGCAGGGAAGGCGAGGTCCGGGTGCGTCCAACTAACGCGATTGTCGCCAACAACACGGAAATGTTGCGCCAGTTCGCGCTGCTTGGGATGGGCATCGCGGTGCTGCCCAGCTATCTGATTGAGCACGACGTCATGCGTGGCAACCTTGTGACGCTGCTCAACAACTACCGTCTGCCACAGATAGAGATCAACATCGCGTACCCAAGTCGTCGTTATTTCCCCGCCAAGATACGCACCTTCGTTCATCATCTGTTCAGGCATTTCAATCCCTCGCCCCATAGTGTGCACAGCGAGTCTTGAGCTCGAGTCATGAGCTGACGTTGCACACCATACCGTACGGCTTCCCGTTGTTTTTGCGCATCATTCGACATCACAAACCGGCAACGTGCGCTGGCTAAGGACGTCATCCGCATGCCCCTGCGCGTTCTGCACAGGCGGCCGAATCGCCTTTGCATCAAGGCTTTTCCGCGCGCCCAGCACATATCGTTTCTGACCGAAAAAATCAGTATTGCGAAAAATCGCAGATTCGCTCTGCGAGCGCCTCTTTACACTGCACAGGCCCTGAAGTAACGCGTTTGGCATGAGGTTCTTGATCACGGAACCTGCATTGTCGCGAATGCGCGAAGCCGTTCCTTGAACGTGGGCTTACATATAAACAATTCAGCATTCCCGGAGCTAGAGATATGAAAAAGGCTGTAATGTTAGCTGCCCTGACGGGCGCTTTTGCTACTGCTGCACACGCTCAGAGCAGCGTCACGCTCTACGGCATCATTGACGCAGGCGTTAGCTACGTCAGTAACCAGGGCGGCCACAGCAACTGGCAAGAAACCGACGGTGCGATCAACACGAGCCGTTGGGGCCTGCGTGGATCAGAGGACCTGGGTGGTGGTCTGAATGCCATCTTCACGTTGGAAAACGGCTTTAACGTCACTAACGGCGCACTCCGTCAGGACGGTCGTCTGTTTGGCCGTCAGGCATTTGTTGGCCTGTCCGGCAACCAGTACGGCTCCATCACGCTGGGTCGCCAGTACGACAGCGTGGTCGATTACCTCGGCCCCCTGGCGCTTACCGGCACGCAATACGGCGGCACGTTCTTCGCGCACCCGTTCGATAACGACAACCTCGACAACGATTTCCGCATCGACAACTCTGTGAAGTTCCAGAGCGCTGACTACGGCGGATTCAAGTTCGGTGCGTTGTATGGCTTCTCGAACGAAGCGGGCGACTTTGCGAACAACCGCGCGTACAGCTTTGGCGCGTCGTACAACTACAGCGGCTTTACCGCCTCGGCCGCCTACCTGCAACTGAACAGTGACATCACTTCGGCCGCCATCACGAACACCAACGGCGCGCTCGACGGTGACAACACCTTCTTCGCAGGCCGCCAGCGCACCTGGGGTGCCGGCGTCAGATACGTGTTCGGCCCGGCCACGGCAGGATTCGTGTTCACGCAAACCATCCTGAACCAGGCATTCGGCATTTCCGCAGGCCAATCCGGCGTAAGCAGCGGTATTGCGTTGAATGGCGGCAGCGCACGCTTCAACAACTATGAAGTGAACGGGCATTACTTCATCACCCCGGCCATTAGCCTCGCCGGCGCCTATACGTACACCGACGGCAGCCTGAATGGCTTTGACCCGAAGTGGAATCAGGTCAATCTTCAGCTAGCCTATTTCCTGTCCAAGCGCACTGAGGTCTACCTGCAAGGCGAATATCAGCACGTGATCGAAGATGGCGCTTCGATTGGCGCGATGATTAACGGACTGTCGTCTGCATCGGCCACCAACAATCAGGTCGCCGTGACTGCGGGTATCCGTCACACGTTCTAAGCGGATATCAGCACAAAGCAGTAGCGAAGCGACATCGACGAAATGCCGTCTGGCCAAAAGCCGGACGGCATTTTCCAATGGTGCTGCGGATCTCGTGCATCACTTCTTCGAGATCCGCCTGCCCTGTCGCAGGGATATCTTCGCCCAAGAAAAATGCCCGCCTCCAAGGGCGGGCAAAATGTTTCTCGGAGACATCTGCCTTGCGGCAGCGCCGCACAGCGCACCCTGGACCTCTCGCGTCCACGGCGCACGGGATGCAACGTCATGTCGTCGCGGCCTGGCGCGGCCGTACGTTGGCGGCCTGTGAATTCCTGAAGCGCGACGTCGCTGATTCTAGATACTTAAGCACTCTACGATAATGCCGGTTTCGCGGAGGATTGTTATGCGAAAAGCGAAACAAATGCCTCGCAGTAATGAAGAATTCCTGAACCACACACCCACCCTACCCCGCCTTTCACACGATTATCACGTCACTAACCGCAATCCACCTGTTTTTCACATAACAGTATTGTGTGAAAGATACGTTTTAAATTGTTTTATTGCCCGTTACTCTGCCTCGCCTTGACATTGCGGCCTCAAATCAATAATCGCTTATGCAGCGGCCAACACTTGCCAAATTGAAAGCTCGACGACAACCTTGCGAACCGGTATCGGACCGGATAGGGCCGTCAAAAGCGCCTCACGGCGCATCGCCCCGGGAGGTCAT
>JBEKNG010000219.1:0-8232 GCA_049523075.1 Paraburkholderia sp. | reverse complement strand
CTGGACGTCGGCCTGAAGGCGGGGCTTGCGCTGCCCTATGCATGCAAAGGCGGCGTGTGCTGCACGTGCCGCGCGAAGGTGCTCGAAGGCGAAGTGCGGATGGAAAAGAACTACACGCTCGAAGAACACGAGATTCGCGATGGTTTCGTGCTGACGTGCCAATGCCATCCGGTGGGCGACCGGGTTGTGGTCAGCTACGACGAACGTTAAGCAACAGACGGGCGCCCATCTTCCACGATGCAAGCCTGAGCGCTTTCGGCTCACCCGCGATCCGCTTACACTAAGGGCCGCTCGCGATCGGCACCCCGTTCCGGTCGCGAAGCGGCCCTTTTAGTGACTGATTTGTCTGCGAGCTGTCGATGAGCATGATCCACCTGACCAACGGCGATGTTGCCGCCGACTCCCTGCGAACTGCCCTGCAACAGGCGGGACGCAACGATCACGTGCAGGCGTTGCGCGACGACCTTGCGGTCGGCCCGCTGCGCGGCGTCGACGATACGCCCGAGGTGCGCGCCGAGTTCTGGCAACGCGTGATGGACGGCGCCCAACGCGATGGCGTCCCCCGCAATTTCCTGCGCGAATTCAGCGAGCAGGCGACGGTGTTGGAGCAGGTTGCGGCCGCTGCCACGCAGGTCGTCGTCTGGCACGGCGAGAGCGCAGCCGATCAGTTGACCCTACGCCGGGTCTGCTACCACCTGCGCAACAGCCCGCAGCGCCTGAACGAAGTCCGCCTCTCGATCCGCGACCTCACCGATCCCGGCGCCGCCGCCCACAGCCGGGCGGACCGTGCCACGTCGGTCGGCATGTTCGCGCCCGACGTCCTACAGACGCGGCTCCCGGACGTTGCGCCGATCTCGGTGCTACGCATCAGCCGCCTCGCCCTGGAATGGCAGGAGGTCAAGCAGGCGAACGGCGAAACCCGCCGCTGGCGCGACAACACCTTCACGAGCGGCACCTTCGGCGAGCTGGACGGGCTGATCCTCGAACACGCCAGCAACGCCTGGCAGCCCGGCGCCCGCATCGCCGCGCAACTGATGGTCACCGAGCTGGGCTTCCTCGTCAGCGACAGCCTCGTCCTCTGGCGCTTTCGGGAGCTCGCCGCGAACGGGCGCGTCGGCTTGCGCGGTAACGCCTCCGGATGGCGCGCGCTGGAGTTGCGCGCGGCCCTTTCCACCTGTTCAAGCTAAGGATCCCAAGGACCATGGCCCGCACCCGCGCCCCCGACCACGAAACCCAGCGCGACCAGATCCTCGAACTGGCGGCGGCCAAGTTCGCCCAGACGAGCTATCCGAGCACCTCGATGGCCGATCTGGCTGCCGCGAGCGGCACCTCCAAAGCGCGCCTGTACCACTACTACGAAAGCAAGGAAGCGATCCTGTTCGACCTGCTCGATCGCTACACGAAGCGGCTGATGCTGATCATTGCGGAGGTGGAAGGCGCGAGCCAGCGGCGCGGCCTGAGCGAGCGCGAAACCTTCGCCGAACTGATCCGCGCGTTTCTGTCGGAATACGAAAACTCACACAGTCGACACGTCGCGCTGCTCAACGACGTCAAATACCTGGTCGATGCACAGCGCGAGATTATCCTGAATCGCCAGCGCGACGTCGTGGCAGCGTTTGCACGCCAGTTGACGCGCGCCTATCCGGAGCGCGCCAGCCGCGAAAACCAGACGGCGCTGACAATGATGGTGTTCGGCATGATCAACTGGACCTTCACGTGGCTGAAGCCCGGCGGTCGCATGGGCTACCGGGAGTTTGCCGAGCAAGTGGTCGAGATGGTCGATCATGGGCTGAGGACGGCCGACTAGCGCCCTTATTGCAGAGCAGCATTCTTCAGCAGAAAGAGTTGCTTCCAGGCCACGGCGCCAGCCCTGCATAGGCAATCCAAATAACCAATAACAATCAAATATCTAAAAATAGGTTCGAAACAAAATAGAACAGAGCGTCAAATTGACATACGGGTTTTCCCTAGTTATGGGATGGTGTTTCCGATAGAATTGATCTTGCGGTGCACCATGCCGCCCGATTAATAGGAGAACCCAACCATGACCACGCCCTCTACTCGCGCCGCCGAGCCGATCGTCACACCCGATCGCCTGTTGCAGGCGACCGGTCGCGTGCATGCTCTGGTGCGGGAACTGAACGCGGTCGACCGCGAACGCCTGCTGACACACTTCCTCGCACTGGATGAAGACGACCGTCTGTTGCGCTTCGGCCAGATCGTGCCAGATCACGTGATTGAAAACTACGTGCGCTCCATCGATTTCACCCGCGACACCGTGTTCGGCGTTTTCAACAACCAGCTGCAGCTGGTCGGCGTCGGCCACCTCGCTTATCTGCCCGCGGAAGGCGACAAGCGCACCGCCGAGTTCGGCGTATCGGTGGTGGAAAGCGTGCGTGGGCAGGGTATCGGCAGCAAGCTGTTCGAGCGTGCCGCCATTCGCAGCCGCAATACGCACGTCACGATGCTCTATATGCATTGCCTGTCGCGCAACTCGACGATGATGCACATCGCCAAGAAGGCCGGCATGAAGATCGAATACGCGTATGGCGAGGCCGACGCCTATCTGACGCTGTCGCCGGCCGACCAGTCGAGCATCATTGCCGAAATGCTGCAGGAGCAGGCCGCCGTGTTCGACTACGCGTTGAAACGCCAGGCGCGTCAGGCGTCGAAGATTTTCGAATCCTTCTTGCCGGCGGCTGTAGCTGCATAAACGGCACCGGCATCGGGTGAGCAAAAGGGCGGCTTGGCCGCCCTTTTGCGTTTGCACCGCCGGGACCTGCCCGCTGTCACCGGCGATGGTCCGCAACGCCACGCCACACCGCCCGTCGGCGCCGAGCCGGTCAACTCACAAAATCGGCAACGCCGTTGTTTCCTTGAACGTCTCGAGCGAAAAACTCGACTTCACGTCGATCACCGACGGATGGTGCAGCAACCGGTCTTGCACGAAGCGCGAAAAGTGCGCCATATCCTCCACCTGCACGCGTAGCAGGTAATCCATATCGCCAGTCATTGCGTGGCAGGCGACCACCTCCGGCCAGGTCTGCACGGCGGCGCGGAACAGATCGGCATGTGTGGCGCCCGCTCGCACAGGCATACCATCGCCACGCGGACTGAGTGTCGGGCCTCCGCGTTTCTCCAGCCGCACATTCACATAAGCGAGCAAATCGAGGCCAAGCCGCTGTGGGTCGAGCAATGCAACGTAGCCGCGAATCACCCCGCTCTCCTCCAGCCGGCGAATGCGCCGCAGGCAAGGACTCGGCGACAGGTTCACCCGCTCCGCAATCTCCTGATTCGACAGTCTGCCGTTCTCCTGCAGGATCGTAAGAATCCGCCGGTCGATCGCGTCCATCTCGATATTAGCCATTTTTTGCCGCCGTGGTCGCCATTTGAGCCATGAAATAGCGCCAGCGTACGGAACCGCGACTAAGTTCGCAAGTTTTCGCCCGGTACCGGCCTTTACACTTGCGTCATTCTGGCGCGCTCCGTGTGCGCCCCTAGCTTTGCATGGGACCAGAGGAGACAGACATGCAGGTTCAAACTTGGGATAACCCCGTCGGCACCGACGGCTTTGAGTTCATCGAGTACACCGCCCCAGATCCCAAGGCGCTCGGCAAGCTGTTCGAACAGATGGGCTTTACCGCGATCGCGCGGCATCGTCACAAGGACGTGACGCTGTATCGCCAGGGCGAGATCAATTTCATCGTCAACGGGGAGCCTGATTCGTTCGCGCAACGCTTCACGCGCCTGCACGGCCCGTCGATTTGCGCCATCGCCTTCCGCGTGCAGGACGCCGCCAAGGCGTACCAGCAGGCGTTGGAAAAAGGCGCGTGGGGCTTCGACAACAAGACCGGCCCGATGGAGCTGAACATCCCCGCGATCAAGGGCATTGGTGATTCGCTGATCTATTTCGTCGACCGCTGGCGCGGCAAGAACGGCGCAGAGCCGAACAGCATCGGCGACATCAGCATCTACGACGTCGATTTCATGCCGATTCCCGGCGCCAACCCGAACCCGGTCGGCCACGGCCTCACCTACATCGATCACCTGACACACAACGTGCACCGTGGCCGCATGCAGGAATGGGCGGAGTTCTACGAGCGCCTGTTCAACTTCCGCGAAGTGCGTTACTTCGACATCGAAGGCAAGGTGACAGGCGTGAAGTCGAAGGCGATGACCTCGGCGTGCGGCAAGATCCGCATTCCGATCAACGAGGAAGGGTCGGAAACAGCCGGCCAGATCCAGGAGTACCTCGACGCGTATCACGGCGAAGGCATCCAGCACATTGCGCTCGGCACCAACGACATCTATCGCACCGTCGACGGGCTGCGCGAATCGAAAATCTCTCTGCTCGATACGATCGACACGTACTACGAACTGGTCGATCGTCGCGTGCTAAATCACGGTGAGCCGCTCGACGAGTTGCGCAAGCGCAAGATCCTGATCGACGGCGCACCCGAAGATCTGTTGCTGCAGATCTTCACCGAAAACCAGATTGGCCCGATCTTCTTCGAAATCATTCAGCGCAAGGGCAATCAGGGCTTCGGTGAAGGCAACTTCAAGGCATTGTTCGAATCGATCGAGCTGGATCAGATTCGCCGCGGTGTCGTGCAGGACAAGGCGTAAACCTCGGGGTGATGCCGAACGCCGCCTGAGGAAATCTCAGCGCCAAAAGAAAAGGGCGGGGATCGCAAGATTCCCGCCCTTCGTCGTTTACGCCGCCGCCCGGTTTCGGGCGACAGCAAGAAATGGATCGACAAATCGCCTTAGCGACTCATCAGGAAGCCTGCTCGTCCTCGTCGGACTTGCTCGACAATGTGATGCGTTCCGAAGCAAGACTCACCGGCGCGACTTGCGCGGTGTGAACGACTGCATTTGCGAGAGTCCTTGCGCTGCCTGAGCGAACCGGCGCGCTCATCGCAAAAAAAGCGGCCGAGACCATGAGGAAGGTCTGGATGTTTCTGGTGTTCATGCGTACTCCTTTTCTGACTGCCTGTTTGTCGTGAAGCTCCACCAACCGCGGAGCGTTGCGCAGACACGTGCACAGGTGGGTGGTTAGACAGGCTTCTCCAGCGCGGTTCCGCAAGTTTGAAGCATTTACAGCTTGTTACAGAAGAGGCAGCAAAGTTTTCAATTTGCTTCACGTCTGTCATAGCCACGTCGCACCAGCATTTGCTGAACACCGGAAACGCGCGCCGCATGGCAGCACTCTTGATGCCATGCGGCGGGTTTCTCCCAGTGCTACCATCCCTTAAAACACGTCAATATTGCGGCCCCGGTCCAGGCATTCACAAGATGCCGAGGCCAACAAGTTTTGGTGATCCCAAACAGGGTGGAGGAGTACACATATATGAATGCCCCGCTAGACGCTGGTCAGCGAGCCTCGCTCGAAGCCGCGCTAAATTCCGTCACGCTCGATGACAAATACACACTCGAGCGCGGTCGCGCGTACATGAGCGGTATTCAGGCGCTCGTGCGCCTGCCGATGCTGCAGCAGGAACGTGACAAGGCTGCAGGGCTCAATACCGCCGGTTTCATTTCCGGCTATCGCGGCTCTCCGCTTGGTGGTCTCGACCAGTCGTTGTGGAAGGCGAAGCAGCATCTCGCCGCTCACCAGGTCGTGTTCCAGCCCGGCGTCAATGAAGACCTCGCCGCCACCGCCGTATGGGGCTCGCAGCAGGTCAACCTGTATCCGAACGCCAAATACGATGGCGTGTTCTCGATGTGGTACGGCAAAGGGCCTGGCGTCGACCGCTCCGGCGACGTCCTGAAGCACGGCAATTCGGCCGGCTCGTCGCAACACGGCGGCGTTCTCGTGCTCGCCGGCGACGACCATGCCGCCAAGTCTTCGACGCTCGCGCACCAGTCCGAACATATGTTCAAGGCGTGTGGGCTGCCGGTGCTGTTCCCGTCGAACGTGCAGGAATATCTCGACTTTGGGCTGCACGGCTGGGCCATGAGCCGCTATTCCGGCCTATGGGTCGCGATGAAGTGCGTGACCGACGTGGTGGAATCATCGGCTTCGGTCGACATCGATCCGCATCGCACGAAAATTGTGTTGCCCGATGATTTCGCCATGCCCGACGGCGGTCTGAATATCCGCTGGCCCGATCCGCCGCTGGTCCAGGAAGCGCGCCTGCTCGACTATAAGTGGTACGCCGCCCTCGCCTACGTCCGGGCCAACAAGCTGGACCGCGTAGAGATCGACTCGCAGAACGCGCGCTTCGGCATCATGACGGGCGGCAAGGCCTATCTCGACGTACGTCAGGCGCTAACCGACCTCGGCCTCGACGACGAAACCTGTTCGCGCATCGGCATTCGCCTCTACAAGGTGGGCTGCGTGTGGCCGCTCGAGGCGCAAGGTGCGCACGCGTTTGCCCGCGGCCTCGAAGAAATTCTGGTGGTCGAGGAAAAGCGTCAGATCCTCGAGTACGCCATCAAGGAAGAGTTGTACAACTGGCCGGATGCACAGCGTCCGCGTGTGTTCGGCAAGTTCGACGAGAAGGACGGTGCGGGCGGCGAGTGGTCGGTGCCGATGGGCAACTGGCTGCTGCCGGCGCACTACGAGCTGTCGCCGGCGATCATCGCCAAGGCAATCGCCACGCGTCTCGACAAGTTTGACTTGCCGCCCGACGTGCGCGTGCGCATTGCCTCGCGTATCGCCGTGATCGAAGCGAAGGAAAAGGCCTTGGCCCGGCCGCGTGTGGAAGTCGAACGCAAGCCGTGGTTCTGCTCCGGATGCCCGCACAACACGTCGACCAATGTGCCGGAAGGCTCGCGGGCGATGGCAGGGATCGGCTGCCACTACATGACCGTGTGGATGGATCGCAGCACGAGCACCTTCAGCCAGATGGGCGGCGAAGGCGTCGCGTGGATCGGCCAGGCGCCGTTCACGAACGACAAGCACGTGTTCGCCAACCTCGGCGACGGCACCTACTTTCACTCGGGGCTGCTGGCCATTCGCGCGGCCATCGCGTCGAAGGCGAATATCACCTACAAGATCCTCTACAACGATGCGGTGGCGATGACGGGCGGGCAGCCGGTCGACGGCGTGCTGACCGTGCCGCAGATCACGCATCAGCTCGGCGCCGAAGGCGCGTCGAAAATCGTGATCGTCACCGATGAGCCGGAAAAGTACAACGCGAACGTCGGTCTCGCGCCGGGCATCACGATCCATCACCGCGACCAGCTTGACGACGTGCAGCGCGCGTTGCGCGAAA
The DNA here is from genome assembly GCA_049523075.1 of Paraburkholderia sp. Classification (GTDB taxonomy): domain Bacteria; phylum Pseudomonadota; class Gammaproteobacteria; order Burkholderiales; family Burkholderiaceae; genus Paraburkholderia. The sequence goes on along the minus strand of JBEKNG010000219.1, from coordinate 1,012 downwards.
TTGCCGGTACCTCGATCCTGATCTACGACCAGACCTGCGCAACCGAAAAACGTCGCCGCCGCAAACGTGGCACCTATCCGGATCCGGCGCGCCGCGTCGTGATCAACGAAGCCGTCTGCGAAGGCTGCGGCGACTGCTCGGTGAAATCCAACTGTCTGTCGGTCGAACCGTTGGATACCGAATACGGCACCAAGCGCCAGATCAATCAGTCCACCTGCAACAAGGACTTCTCGTGCGTGAACGGCTTCTGCCCGAGCTTCGTCTCGGTCGAAGGCGGACAGTTGCGCAAGCCGAAGGCGTCGTCAGGCGCGACGGCTGATGCCATGCCGCCGGTGCCAACGCCTGAGTTACCGTCGATCGAGCGGCCGTATGGTGTGCTCGTGACCGGTGTAGGCGGCACGGGCGTCGTGACGATCGGCGCGCTGCTGGGTATGGCGGCTCACCTCGAGAACAAGGGTGTGACGGTACTGGACGTCACCGGCCTCGCGCAGAAGGGCGGCGCCGTAATGAGCCACGTGCAGATCTCGAATCAGCCCGCCGACATCCACGCGACGCGCATCGCCATGGGTGAAGCGAGTCTCGTGATCGGTTGCGACGCCATCGTCACGGCTAGCGACGAATGCGTGTCGCGCATGCAGGTGGGACGCACGCGCGTCGTGCTGAATAGCGCGCGTACGCCGACCGCCGCCTTCATCCAGAACCCGAACTGGCAATTCCCCGGCGCCGACGCGGAATCGGATGTGCGCCTGGGGGCGGGCGACGTGGGGGTCGATACGATCGACGCCAGCCACTTCGCCGTCGCGCTGCTCGGCGATGCGATCTACACGAACCCGTTCGTGCTCGGCTACGCATGGCAAAAGGGCTGGGTGCCGCTGATGTACGAATCGCTGATGCGTGCGATCGAACTGAACGCGGTGCAGGTGGAGAAGAACCGTGCGGCCTTCGAATGGGGCCGCCGTGCAGCACACGACCTCGCCGCGGTGCGCGAGCTTACGCGGTCACAAGGACGCAG
>JBEKNG010000218.1:0-8236 GCA_049523075.1 Paraburkholderia sp. | reverse complement strand
CCCTGCAGCGGCATCTCGCGGATACCGCTCAAGGGGGTCGCGAGCCAGACGTTGCTGGCGCTGTCCACCCACCAGAAACCATCGCCGACCGTGCTGCCGGTGGAAGGATTGCTCGTGATCTCGTTCGCGTCGACCACGCCGTCGCCATTGCTGTCGCGCCACATCCACTCGCCATAGGTCGGCTGTCCAGCCGGCCAGCTGCCTGGGATCGGATTCTCGGCCAGCAAGCCAGAGGGAGTCGCGACCTCGCCTTGGGCGGTGTCGAAGCGATACACGCTCAAGTAGTGCGAGTACGGGTCAAGCGTGTACAGATACAGCTGGCCGTTGATCCGCCGCACCATCGGCTCACCGCGCACGCCGCGAGTCAGATAGAACGAGGGGTCGTTCGGGTAAGCGAAGCGGTTCAGCGTAAAGCCCGCGTACGACCATTCTTTTCCGGTGGGTTGGCTGTAGTCGAGCGAGAAGCGCTTCGAGCCGCTGTACACGCTAGAGGGGTTAGCCGGGTCGAAGTCGCCGCTGTCGACAAAGGTCAGCCCGTACAAACGCCAGTTCAGTTCCTGCGAAGCGAACCCATAGCTCTCGAGCACCGCTCCCTCGCCGACCGTCGCCGAGCCGATTGGCCTCGGCCCCTCGTTGTTCTGCCCCACATACAGATTGCCGCTCTGATCGAAGCCGATGCCAGTGATGCCGTTAAAGCGCCGGTTCCCAGGCGTGCCTTCGACCGTATGGAAGACACCGTCGCGCGTGCCGAGCGCCGTGCCGAGTTGCGTCTGGCCGCCGGTAATCTTGTCGAATACAAGGATCTGCTGCGAGGGGCCATTGTCCGCCACGAGAATCTGCCCTGACGGAGCAATGGCAATGGCGGTGGGTATCGTGCCGGCCGGCAGCGGCAGGGTCCCCGCCAGCGGTGCGCCGGTGTTCGAACAATGCACGACGCTCGCCCCGCTCGGCGAATCGAAACCGCTGATGACCCAAAGCGTCGAGTCGGTGTCGATGACGATACGGCCCGGCGCCGGCACGCTCCATGAGCGCACCTGCCGCATGGTTTGTGCGTCGAGCACGACGATGCGGTTACCGTAGGTATCGGCCACGTACACTTCGCTGTCGGTGGCAGCGAGTCCGCGAACGCCGGCGTCGATGCCAGTCGTCACCGCCTGAACGCGCAGAAAACTATCCTTGGTTGCGTTAGCGCTATTGCCGATGCCGTACGCAAACGGCGCCCCGAGCGCAATGTTCGATAGCAGACGTCGTGTGATACCGAACCACGTCTGGTTCTCCGGCGGATAGTCCGCGCCCACCAGCGCGTTGCTCTCGTTGCCGATCGACATGGCGGCATATAGATAAGTGCTGTTGCTGGCGACCGCGTCGCCGCCGGCCGCACCCCAGCCGTGCGTATTTCCCGCTACGGCGAGTTTGTTACCGTTCTGATAGGACGCGATTTCACTACCGCTTTCATCCCATGGTGAATCGGTATAGACCGTGCCATTAGGCGCGACATTGATGGATTGAATATCCTGCTGCATCCATTTACCGTCGCCAAATCCGAAGCTATTGCCAATCCAGGATGTGGTGTAAGTCAGTTGCGACTGAGCAATCGCAGCGCAGGACCAGATGCTCTGCCAAGCGAGCAAGGCCACGCCAAAGCGGGAGGAGAGTTTCACGATCGTATCCTTGCGAGGAACACAGCGATTTGTTCTCGCATAGTTTGCGTTAACATTAATCGATAAAAATTCCCTCGATAAATTAATAAAAATTCGTAATTCACTGTTCGTCATTCGAATTGAAAAATAACGGATTATTTTGCCGACATAACTTTTCAAATATTACGTATTGGGCAAAGTTTTCCGCGCGGAAGCCTCCCGAAAAATCTCACCTTAAACGCCTGCCGGTGCGCAAGGTCTCATGCAGACCCTCACCGCCAGGCGGCAGCTCATCGCCCTGACACCTGCACGCCGCACGGCGAACGCGCCGCTCACTTGCCCGCAAACACCGTCGGCCGCCGCGCCGCAAACGCTGCCAACCCTTCGCTGAAATCCGCGCTTTCGCACGCCTGCCGACGCAGCTCCGCAATCTGTTCCATCGCTTGAACAGGCATGGGTTGCAAGTCTTCGAGGATGCGCAGTTGTTCCTTCACGGCCTGGATCGCCAGCGGCGCCTTGCCGGCAATGCCACGTGCGAGTTCGAGTGCAGTGGCTTCCAGCTTGTCGCTGTCGACCAGCCGATTGATCACGCCGAAGCGTTCGGCGCGTTGCGCATCCAGCGGTTGGGCGCAGAAGAACATTTCCTTCAGCACATGGATCGGCAAGTTGTTGAAGAAACGCAGCAGGCCACTCGTCGTGTACGGCAAGCCGATATTCGCCGGCGTCATCGCAAAGCGCGCACTGCCGTCTGCAACCACCAGGTCGCAGCTCATCGCCAGATCGACTGCACCGCCCCAAGCGGAGCCCGAGACCATCGCGATGACCACGCCTGGATAGGCTCGCACGCGGCGCAGTGCCTGTTCGAGCGGCTTGCCGTAGGCGATCGGATCGCGGTCGTGCTCGAGTTCACCGAGATCGTGGCCCGCGCTCCAGACGTCCTGTCCCACGCCGCTGCCCAGTATGACGACCGGGATGCGCTGCGCCGCGAGCGCTGCGAGACGTGCGTCGAGTGCGAGGAGCAGTTCGGCACTGAGCGCATTTCGCCGTGTAGGATTACTGAACGTCAACTGAGCGATCCGTTCGTCGACAATACTCACGGTCACCGTAGCCGGTGATATTTGCGTACTGTTCATCGCGTCACTCCAGCAGCGGGTTCCGAGTCCTTAATCCGCGCATTGTATTCGTCCGGCCGGTCCTGCTGATGCACAGCCTTCGTGGCAAGCAGCGCCTCGATCGCAGCAGCATCGAAACCCGCCTCGCGCAATACATCCACGGTATGTTGGCCCAGGCCCGGCGGCGCATGCCGGCTGACGTGCGGCGACATTTCGCCCGCCGCCGCCGAACTCGACACGGGCGTCACCACCTGGCGCAGCGGACCAAGCGTCGGATGCTCCAGCGTCTCGACCAACTGGCAGTGCCGTACCTGAGGATCGTCGAACACCTCGTCAAGCGTATTGATCGGGCCGGCGGGCAGCCCTACGCCGATGAAGAATTCAGTCCACTCGCGTTTGCTGCGCGTCTTCAGGCGAGTCTCGAGCACGGCCTTCAATTCGTCGCGATGCGCCACGCGCGCTTCGTTGGTCGCAAAGCGCGGATCATCCGGCAGCGCGGGCAGATCAAGCAACTGGCACAACCGCACCCACATATCGGAGGTGATCGGCGCCAGATTGAGCGGGCCATCCGCGGTCTCGAACACGCCGTAAGGCGCAATCACCGCATGCGCGTTGCCGGTGCGGCGCGGCACGTCGCCGAGACTCAGGTAGCGTTGGCCATGCACACTCAACAAGCCGACCAGACTGGCCAGCAACGACGTGCTGACATGCTGGCCGCGGCCGGTCCGCTCGCGCTCCAGCAGGGCCGAGAGAATCGCCATGGCAAGCCACATGCCCGAACTCAGATCGCCGATTGCGGTACCGGTCCGCGTGGGGTCGCCCTCGGCAAAGCCAGTCAGGCTCATCAGCCCCGAATAGCCCTGCGCGATCTGGTCGAAGCCCGGCCAGCCGCTCATCGGACCATCCGCGCCGAACGCGTTGATGCTGCCCATCACGAGCCGCGGATTGCGCGCGCTGAGCACATCGTAGCCGAGTCCCATGCTGTCGATGGTGCCGGGTTTGAAGTTCTCGATCACCACGTCCGCGCCGTCGATGAGGCGTTGGATCACAGCGAGACCCTCCGGCGTGCGGAAATCGATGCACACGCCGCGCTTGTTGCGGTTGCAGGACAGATAGTAGGTGCTCACGCCACGGTCGAACGGCCCCCATGCCCGGCTCATATCGCCGTGCGGACCGGGTTCGACCTTGATCACATCCGCGCCGAGATCGGCCAGCACCATCGAGCAGAACGGCCCCGACAACGCGCGGCTCAGTTCGACGACCTTGATTCCTTGTAACGCTTTCATTCAGTTCTCCAGCGGATTGATGGCAGGTGCGAATCGCACACATAGCGCACGTGGTGCGCGTGCAGAGCCGCGCTATTCCGGCAACGTCAGATGACGGGTCTCCATGGCGAAGGGCAGGATCATCATTCCGAGCACAAAGGCAGCAGCCGTCCATGCGACCGGCAAGCCCAGCGAGCCTTGCCGATGAATCGCGGCGGCCAGCAGGAAGTTGACGCCGGCGCCGAGCAGTCGGCCAACCGATGCGTTGAAGGCGAAGGCAGTTGCACGGATCCGGGTCGGATATTGCTCGGGCAGCCACAGCGAAAAGATCGCGAAGTTGCCGCCAAAGAAGCCAAGGAACAGCAACGACACCATGAACAGGTTGAGGCCATTGGGCAGATAGAAGACCCAGCCAAAAGCGAACACGATCGATACCGCCATACCGGCGAAGTACACGCCGAGCGCCCCGCGGCGTCCCAGCCGTTCGGCAAGCCACGGCGCGACCAGACAGCCGAGGATCGTCGCAAACGACAGCACCGCCGCACCGATCGACGCCAGATGCACGCTGCCGACACGATCGATGCCAACGCGCGCCGCCAGCGTCACAACCGCGCTCGCTTCGTAGACCGACCCCGCCCACAGCCCGATGACCGCGACGCCCACGAGACTCGCGCTCGTCAAGGTGCGGCGCCGGTACATCGGAGCGAAAATCTCCAGCAGCGGACGGCGGGCCGCCATTGCGGTTGCGTTCGCCGCGCTGAGGCCAAGCGAGGACTTGCGCCATTGACCCGGCTCCTTCACCTTCATCACCGTGAAGATCGCCAGCAGCGCCGGCGCCAGACCGCACAGAAACATCGCGCGCCAGCCGTACGACGCGCCGACCGTGTAGTTCAGCAACGCGGCGAGAAAGAAGCCGAGGTAATAACCCGTCTGCAGATAGCCCGCGCCCATCTTGCGGCGATCCTCAGGCCAGCTTTCGGCCACGTAGGTGCCGGCCAGCGCCCATTCGCCACCCACGCCGATCCCGGCGATCAGCCGGAACGCCGCCAGTTCCCAGACGTTATGGGCCAACGCGGCTGCACCCGTGAAGACCGAGTAAATCAGAATGCTCGCGGCCAGCGTCTTGACCCGGCCGAAGCGATCCGCCAGCGGCCCCCATATGAACGATAGTCCCCAGCCGACCAGAAACAGTGCGAACAGGATCGAGCCGTACATGCCGAGGTTGCCGGGGGTCGCCGCAATACCCGAGGCGGGCAACAACTCGGTAAGCGCCGGGATCAGCACGAGCGCGTAGATCACCGAATCCACACCGTCCAGAACCCATCCCGAGTAGACCGCCCAGAAGCCGCCGATCTGCTCGCGGGTGAGAGGTGTGCGCTGGGGCTTCACACCCTGCGCCGATGCAGCAATCGCTTTGAACATCCGTGTCTCCTGGCCGGCCGTCGCCAGCCGTTTTGAAGCGGAGCCCAGCGAGTTAGCCAAGACTCACTTCGGTTTCTTGTGGAGCCAGTATAAGAACGGGCTCAATCGTCGAAAAATATGATATTTATCTTGATCGATCGGATTTACTTATGGGATGAAGGAACCGAGGAAAGGTGTATGGATCTCCGGCAACTAAGGTACTTCGTCAAGGTGGTGGAATGCGGCAACGTCACCCGCGCGAGCGAAGCGCTGCATATCGCTCAGCCGGCGATCAGCCAGCAGATGCGCAATCTCGAAGCCGATCTGGAGATGCAACTGCTGGAGCGCAGCGTGCATGGCGTCGCGCCCACGGCCGCCGGGCAGACGCTGTACCGCCACGCCCTCGAATTGCTGCGGCAAGCCGACGGCACGCGCGAACTGCTGCGCCAGGACGCCGAACTGCCGCAGGGCAAGGTGTCGGTCGGGATGCCGTCGAGCACAGCGCGGGTGCTGGCGATTCCGCTCGCGCGGACCATCCGCGACCGCTATCCCGGCATCGCGCTGGAGTTGATCGAGGCGCCGAGCGCGGATCTCGGCGGCCTTATCGGCGGCGGCAGGGTGGAACTGGCGGTGGTGGTGGATGCAGTCGAGACACGCGGCATCGTCGCGCAGCGGCTCTTCAGCGAGGCGCTTTATCTGATTGCGTGGCCGGAATTTCCCATGCCGGACGAGCCCGTGTCGCTCGCCGAACTGGCGCGCATGCCGCTGATCCTGCCGAGCGCGCCGAACACGATTCGCAGCCGTGTCGACTGGGCGCTACGGGAAGCCGGCCTGCCGTGCGAGATCCTGTTCGAGGCTAGCTCCACCTCGCTGTTGTTCGCGGCCGTGATGGCGAAGCTAGGGGTGACGATCCTGCCGTGGAGCGCGGCGCACATCGAACTCGACGAGCACAAGTTGAAGCTGGCCAAAGTCGATCACCGGTTGTTCTCGCGCACCCTGTCGCTGTGCTGGCATGACACAGCGTTGCTGAGCAACGCCGTGCAGAAAGTGCGGGCCACCATGCTCGAACTGTTCGCCGAGTTGGGACGGTGGCCGCAATGGGCGGCGGCGGATTAGGCGATCAGGCTGTCGCGCGCCGCGCGAAAAGGCGCCGCGTCAGGTCGAACGCCACCAGATTGCCGGCCACCACCAGCACGAGGCCGACGACCGCCAGTGCAGTCCAGTGATAGCCCTCGAAGACCGTCGATACCGCCAGCGCCACAATCGGAAACAGCACGGTGCAGTAAGCGGCGCGCTCAGGCCCCATCCGTCCGACCAGCATCAGATAGGCCGTAAACCCAACCACCGAACCGAACACCGCCAGATAGGCGAGTGCGCCGAGATACCGCGCATCGGGTTCGACCGCGAACGACAGGCCGGCCAACGCGCTGCCCACCGTCAGGATGCTGGCGCCAATCAGCATGGCCCAGCTATTGGTGACGAGTGGATGCAGACCCATCGACTGCATGCGGCTCGACAGCAAGCTGCCGGTGGAAAAACACAAGGTGCCGAGAAACGCAATGCCGAGGCCCAGCCAGGCGGTACGGTCGCCGAGGTGTCCGGCCATTTGCGGCACGAACAGGCACAGGATGCCGAGCAGACCCAGCAGTGCGCCGACGATGACCGTGGGTTGCAACGGGCGCCCCATGAACAGCCGGCCATTGATCGAATTCAGAAGCGGCGCGATCGAGAAAATCACTGCGACGAGGCCGCTCGGCACGATCTGCTCGGCGTAGTAGAAACACAGAAAATTGCAGCAGAACAGCGCCAGCCCCTGCGCCAGCAGATACCGCCATGCGGCGCGCGGCGGCCAGATCGGCCGACGCATGATGCGCAGCAGTGCGAACAGGATGAGCGCGGCGAGCCCGAAGCGCCAGGCGATCGACACCGGCGGCGGCACCACGCCGAGTTGCCATTTGATGGCGATCCAGGTAGTACCCCAGATCAGGACAGTTAAAGCGTAGAGAAACAGATTCATGGCAAGGCTTGCGGGAAAGAAATTCGGGGATTCGACCACCCGACTGTGCCCCCGCGAACCGCCCGTCACTTGTCCAGGATTGCGCACTTCTTTGCCGGCGCGAGCGGGGACGGCGCCGCACGCTCTATACTGCCAGCCATATCATCCGCCACTTTCCAGCCGTGAACACCAGTCTGCCCAGCACCGTGATTGACCCCACTGGGACGCCATTTGGCCTCCATTCGGTGTGTCACACGCTGCGCGACGCCAATGCAACGCTGCAGCGCTTCGCGTGGCTCGGCGACCAGTTGGCGGTAGCCGAGTGGACCCGCGAGACGGAGGAGGCCGAAACCGTCTACGACAACCCGGGCCACCACACGCTGTCGTGCTACATCGATGGCGGCTATCGCACCGAGCGTCAGAAAATGCCAGGGCTGTATGGCGCGCCGACACGGCTGTGCGCGCTGCCCGGCGACCACGAATCGCGCTGGTGGGTGCGCGGCCAGATGCACTTCATGCACCTATACTTTTTGCCGGAGCACTTCACGCAGCGCGCCGTACGGGAGCTGGACCGGGAACCGCGCGAAGTGACGTTGGCTGACCGCACCTATTTCGAAGACGCCCGCATTGCCACGCTGTGCCGGTCGCTGACCGATGAAAGCTGGGACGACGCCGACGGCCTGTTGCGGACCAACGAAACGGCCCACGAAGTCCTGAGCCTGCTACTGCGCTCGCAAGGCGTGAGCCGTATGGACGCCAGGCTGACGGGTGGGCTCTCGGTGGCGACACGCCGGCGCTTGCGCGACTACATCGACGAGCATT
>JBEKNG010000217.1:0-8251 GCA_049523075.1 Paraburkholderia sp. | reverse complement strand
AGCCGATCGCAATCGCGCCGCCATTCACGTTGACCTTCGACGTGTCCCAGCCCATTTGCTGGTGCACGGCGAGCGCCTGCGCAGCGAACGCCTCGTTGATTTCCATCAGATCGAGATCGGCCGGCGTCCAGCCTGCGCGCTCGAGACAGCGGCGCGAAGCCGGCACCGGGCCCATGCCCATCACCTTCGGATCGACACCGGCGTTGGCGTACGCCTTGATCCGGGCGAGCGGCGTGAGACCCAGCGCTTCGGCCTTCCTGGCCGACATCACGACCACCGCAGCCGCGCCGTCGTTCAGGCCCGACGCGTTCGCGGCGGTGACCGTGCCTTCTTTCGAGAAGGCCGGCTTCAGACTGGCAAGCGACTCGGCCGTGACGCCGTGGCGCACGAATTCGTCGGTGGTAAAGCGTAGCGGTTCGCCCTTGCGTTGCGGGATCTCGACCGGCACGATCTCGTCGTCGAAGCGGCCCGACTTCTGCGCCGCTTCCGCCTTGTTTTGCGACAGCGCGGCAAACGCGTCCTGCTGTTCGCGCGTAATGCCGTATTCCTTAGCGACGTTCTCAGCCGTCACGCCCATGTGATACTGGTTGTAGACGTCCCACAGACCGTCGACGATCATGCTGTCGATCAGCTTGGCGTCGCCCATGCGGAAGCCGTCGCGCGAGCCCGGCAGCACGTGCGGTGCCGCGCTCATGTTTTCCTGGCCGCCCGCCACCACAATGTCGGCGTCGCCGGCGATGATGGCGTTGGCCGCCAGCATCACGGCTTTCAGTCCCGAACCGCAAACCTTGTTGATCGTCATGCCAGGCACCGATAGCGGCAAGCCTGCCTTGATCAACGCCTGGCGCGCCGGATTCTGGCCGGAACCCGCCGTCAGAACCTGGCCGAGGATGACTTCGCTGACCTGCTCGGGCTTCACGCCCGCGCGTTCGAGTGCGGCGCGAACCACGAGTGCGCCGAGATCGGGTGCAGCGATTTTCGCCAGCGACCCACCGAATTTGCCGACTGCCGTACGCGCGGCCGATACGATCACTACATCAGTCATTTCAATTTCCTCCGGGCATCGCGGTCGATTGCTCCGCCGCCCGTCAAGTTAAAAATCCATTCATCTGCTCATTGCCGGCAATGCCACCCGCTCACATTGCCAGCGTCAATCCCTTTGGTCGCATCCCGCACGTTACCTCTTTTACTCGCGTTGCATCACATAGCGCCCTGGCGCGGGTTCGATCACCGGATAGTCGGCCGAACCCGCATGAGCGCGCGCCTTGACCTTCTTGCCGCCGTGTTGGTCGAGCCATCGGCTCCATTCCGGCCACCAGCTGCCGGGCACTTCCGTGGCGAGTTCGAACCAGTCGTCCGAGCCGTCCGGCAAGCTCCTGTCCTCTGTCTTCAGCACCCAGTAATTACGCTTGTTCTTGGCCGGCGGATTGATCACCCCCGCGATATGTCCCGACGCGCCGAGCACGAATTCCAGCGGTCCGCTCAGCAAAGGCACCGAGGCATACGCCGTGCGCCACGGCACGATATGGTCTTCGCGTGATCCGTAGATGAAGGTGGGCACATCGATAAGCGACAGGTCCACTTTCTCGCCGCACACGGTCAGCTGATTCGGTGTGCGCAGACGATTCTCCAAATAAGTATTGCGCAGGTACCACACGTACATCGGTCCGGGCAGGCTGGTCGAGTCGCTGTTCCAGTACAACAGGTCGAACGGCGTCGGCGTGCGACCTTTTAGATAGTTGTCGACAACATAGTTCCACACGAGGTCGTTCGGACGCAGAAACGAGAACGCGTTGGCGAACTCGATGCCGCGCATCAGACCAGGCTTCGCACCATTCTTGCCGCCGATCGTCTGCTCGCGCATCTGCACATGCGCTTCATCGACGAACACATCGAGCACACCCGTGTCCGAAAAATCAAGCATCGCAGTGAGCAAGGTCATCGAGGCGGCGGGATGTTCGCCGCGCGCCGCCGCAACGGCGAGCGCCGTTGCGAGCATCGTGCCGCCGACGCAGAAACCGAGCGTATTGATCTGCTCGCGCCCGCTGATCTTGCGCACGGTGTCAATCGCGGTAAGCACGCCCTCGTCGGTATAGTCGTCCCACGTCTTATGTGCAATCGACGCATCCGCATTGCGCCACGAAATCAGGAACACCTGATGCCCCGACTCGAGCCCATGTGCGACGAGTGAGTTCTCAGGTTGCAGATCGAGGATATAGAACTTGTTGATGCACGGCGGCACGATCAGCAAGGGCCGCTCGCGCACGCTCGCCGTGCGCGGCTTGTACTGGATCAGCTGGATCAGGTCGTTCTCGAACACGACCGAGCCTTCGGTGTTCGCGAGATTCTTGCCGACCACAAAACGCGACTCGTCGGTCTGCGAAATCTTGCCGCGCTGCAGATCGCTCAACAGATTGGTCACGCCCTGGCGCAAACTCTCGCCGCGACTATCCAGCAGGGTCTTCTGCGCTTCGGGATTGAGCGCGAAGAAGTTGCTCGGCGAAGCCGCCGCCGTCCACTGCTGGACCGCGAAGCGAATCCGTTCGCGCACCTTCGGTTCGGTATCGAGCGCCTCAACCAGTTCCTGCAGATAGCGCGCGTTCAGCAGATACCATGCGGCGGTGAACGCATACGCTGGCGTGGCGCTCCACGCATCCGCGCTGAAACGACGATCCTTCAGTTCGGGGATCTTCGGCGTAGTGTCAGCGGCCTGCTGGATCAACTGCATTGCCTCGCGCGAATAGTCAGACTGCAGCTTCTGCAAACGCTCCGAGGGGATCGCCGCCGTGGGCACTTTCAGTTCGGCGAATGGCGCCATCGCGGCCGCGGCGTTGGCGAAGTCGGGCATGGCCGGCATCTGTGGCATCTGGAACGTCGCGCCAGCGCCTGCCGCAGGCACACCGAACGAACGCCACGCGTTGATCCAGGCATCGAATAACTGCTGCGCTCCGGCGGGACCGGCACTGTCCTGCTGCTGGGTACGCTCCGTCGTGGAGTCCGTGCTTGAGGAAGTCGAGGAATGTTGTGATGCTGCCATACCTGCTTTTGACCGGTGAGTCCTGACGGACGGTTGAGAGGCAGGTTTCCGACGCACGTGGGCGATTGCTCGCGACCTCGTCACGCCCTGTCCCGTGTGTGGGGAACATTCTTGCTCCCCATCGCAAGGCATGTCAATGCTTGTTCCCGATTTTGCCGCAGTGCGATATTTTTTTAATTATCGTTTTCCCCATGTATTTCATTGCGTTATTGAGGCGAACTAGAACGAATGGGAAACAAATTTAAAAGGCCCATATTGCAGGGCCTTTTTCGCATTTAACACGACGAATGGTCGCGATTTTCGAGCCGCGTTATGGCTAGCTTTGTAACCCGTGCGGGCGCCCTTGGCGGCGCAACCAAAATGCCTGCTGCGCGACCCCCGAACAAACCCTGATGACGCCCGCCTGCTATGGCTGCCAGCGGCGTGGGCGAGTACTCCGGATCAGTCGGCGAGCCAGATCATTGCAGCCATGCGGCCCGTCACGCGATCACGCCGGTAAGAATAAAAGCGTTCACGCTGCGTCACCGTACATGCATCACCACCGGTAATCTGCGTCACGCCAAGGCCTTGCAAACGCAAACGCGCAAGCGCCGGAAGGTCGGCGAGATATTTGCCCGGCGCGTCGGTCCGCGGCACGAATGCACGAGCGGTCGCCTCGCGTCGCGAAGCGTCGGCGCCATTTATGAAGGCGTCACGCACGTCTGCCCCGACCTCGAACGCAGCGGGTCCGATGCACGGTCCGAGGTACGCGTGCAGCGAGCCGGGATGTGCCCCCGCCAGATCGGCGACACGCTGGGCGGTCTTCTCGACGACACCCGAGGCCAGGCCGCGCCACCCTGCATGCGCAGCGCCCACCGCGCGGCCGGCGGCGTCACACAGCAACACGGGCATGCAATCGGCAATCATTACGACGCAGATCGTGCCCGGCTGGTCCGTGACGCTGGCGTCGGCGCGCACGAGCGGCTCGCCCGCGCGAGCCCGCGCCAGCACCTCGTGCGCATCCACCACTTCCGCGCCGTGGACCTGCTCGAGCCAAGCCGCCTCGGCACCCTCGGTCAAGCCCATCAGACGCGCACGATTGTCCGCGACGCAAACCGGATCATCGCCAGCCAGCCGGCCGAGGTTCAGGCCACCCGGCGCCTCGACGCCATCAAGCCAGCGGCCGAACGGCGGCAAGCTCACCCCGCCGTTGCGCGTCGTCACCAGCGCGCGCACCCGCGGCGAGACGCGCCAGTCGGGTTGTAGCACGTCGGCGCGCGTCAGCTCGGATAGCACCGATCCGGGCGGGTTCGGTTCTGGCTGCGTCATGCCTGGTCGTCCTCGTCATCGTCATCCAGCCCGTCATCGAAAGACGCTTCGTAACCTTCCGCTTCCTTGTCTTCGTAATAGGCCTCGTCGAACCCGCCCTCGTCGTCGCGCCCGAGCCCCAGCGCGGCCGACAGCGCTGCCATATCCTCAGGCACCTCGGCGCGCCATTGCATCTCGCGGCCGGTCTGCGGATGAATCAGGCCAAGCCGCCACGCATGCAGCGCCTGACGCGCGAAACCGTCGGGCAGCGGCGTGACCGAACGCTTGCCGCGCGCACGTCCATAGACCGGGTCGCCCAGCAAGGGATGGCCAATGTGCGCGCAATGCACACGAATCTGGTGGGTGCGCCCGGTTTCCAGATCGCAGTGAATCGCCGACACCGGCTGGCGCTGCCAGATGGCCGAATCGACGCGCCTGAAGTGGGTGCGCGCGGGTTTGCCGGAGGCGCTCGTGACCACCGCCATGCGGGTGCGTTCGCGCGGATCGCGGCCAATCGGCGCGTCGATCGTGCCTTCGTCCGGCATATTGCCCCATACGAGCGCGAGATAGCGGCGCTTGACCGTGCGCGCCTGCAACTGCCGCACGAGATCGGTCTGCGCCTCGAGCGTGCGCGCCACCACCATCAACCCGGAGGTTTCCTTGTCGAGCCGGTGCACGATACCGGCACGCGGCAAGCCGGACGCCGCTTCGCCGTAGCGATACAGAAGTCCGTTCAGCACAGTGCCGCTCCAGTTGCCGGCAGCCGGATGCACCACCATGCCGGCAGGCTTGTTGATCACCACGAGGGTCTCGTCTTCGTAGACGATCTCGAGCGGCACGGGTTCGGGCGTGAAGGCGAGCTGCTCGGGCAGCAGATCGGGCACGAGCTCGATGCTTGCACCCAGCGGCACCGGCTGGCGAATCTTCGCGGGCGCGCCATCCACCCGCACACGCTCCGCTTCGATCCAGCTTTGCAGCCGGTTGCGAGAAAACTCCGGAAAGACTCTCGCCAGCACTTTGTCGAGCCGCTCGCCGGCCAGTTCGTCGGGCACGGTTACCACCCGCGGTGAATTGTCCACAGCCTTGCTGGCTACGGTCGCCACTTCGCCCACAGCTTCGGGAGGCGCGAGAGCGTCGCCGTCAAGATCATCATCTAACGAATCCCTACCCAACGCGTCGGAGGGGTCAGCGCTTGGGCTATAATCTTTGTTGCTATTCCGGGTACCAGTAGCGGGAACCGGATTATTTGAACGGGTCATTGAGTCTGGGTCACCTGGACGTAAAGCTAGACTGGAAAATGCGAGCCTTGAATATCATTACAGAATCGGCCCAAAAGACGGCGGCCCTAAAGACGGCAGCCCGGACCACATTCCGAAGCACGGCCGCGAGAGTGGCACGATACTTCGCCTGCGTCGCGGCTATCGCCGTCGTGGCAGCCTGTCATGGCCTGCCGGAAAAGACCGATGAAACGGCTACCTGGGCGAATAACAAATTATATACGGAGGCGCAGGACTCCCTGTCCGCTGGCGACTGGAGCAAGTGCGCGAAATATTTCGAGATGCTTGAGGGCCGCGATCCGTTCGGCCACTTTGCCCAGCAGGCGCAGATCAACGTAGCCTACTGTAACTGGAAGGATAGCGAGAACGACGCCGCCAATGAGGCCATCGATCGCTTTATCCAGCTGCACCCGGGTCATCCCGATATTGCCTACGCGTATTACCTGAAAGGCATGATCAACTTCAACGACGACCTCGGTCTGTTCGGCCGCTTCTCGGGCCAGGACATGAGCGAACGCGATCCGAAGTCGTTGCGCGCGTCGTATGACGCGTTCAAGGTGGTGGTCGACAAGTATCCGAACAGCAAGTACGCGCCGGATGCCGCACAACGCATGCGCTACATCGTGAACGCCCTCGCGTCGCACGAAGTTCACGCAGCGGACTACTACTACCGTCGTGGCGCTTACGTCGCCGCCATCAACCGTGCGCAGCTCGCCATCAAGGATTACAAGAATGCGCCGGCTATTGAAGACGCGCTGCACATCATGATGCTGTCGTACCAGAAGCTGGATCAGCCGCAACTGGCTGACGATACGAAGCGCATCCTGGCCGGCACCTTCCCGGACAGCCCGTACATCACCGGCCATGCGCGGCCGGGTCAGCAAAAATCGTGGTGGCAGTTCTAAGTCACACGCCAGAGAAGCGCTGCTGGAGTTGATCCAGGTCAACGCTTGATCAAACAAAAACGCCACGACTTTCAGGGTCGTGGCGTTTTTGTTTTGTGGCGTTTTTGTTTTGGAGTCCTGTTTGTCGCCCTACGTGTTCGGCGTCTTTGTAAAGTCCAGGACTACGGTCCGTACGCCGGGCGGCGCGGCGGCCGCCGGCAACGAGAACCGGTCAGTCGCGCTCGAACAACGCGATCGACTCCACGTGCGACGTATGGGGGAACATGTTGACCACGCCCGCGCCCTTGAGCCGGTAGCCGGCTTCGTGAACGAGCAGACCGGCATCGCGTGCGAGCGTCGACGGATTGCAGGACACGTAGACAATCCGTTTCGGCAGCGGGCCGTCGCCGCTCTGGGCGATCTCGGCCAACGCTTTTGAGACGGCCAGCGCGCCTTCGCGCGGCGGGTCGATGAGGAACTTGTCGAAATGACCGAGCGCACGCATGTCGTCGGCGGTCACTTCAAACAGGTTGCGGCAGGCGAACGAGGTATGGTCCGCCACGCCGTTCTCTCCGGCATTGGCGAGGGCCCGCGTGGTCAGGACCTCGCTGCCTTCGATGCCCACCACTTCCTTCGAAATCCGCGCGAGCGGCAGCGTGAAATTACCGATGCCGCAGAACAGATCCAGCACGCGATCAGTGCGCGACGGCGCCAGCAGACGCAGCGCACGGCCCACCAGAACGCGGTTGATCTGGTGATTCACCTGGGTGAAGTCGGTCGGCTTGAACGGCATGCGGATGTCGTACTCCGGCAGCGTGTAGTCAAGCCGGGCGTCGAGCGGATAGAAAGGTGCCACCGAATCCGGCCCCTGCGGCTGCAACCAGAACTGCACGTTGTGTGCATCGGCGAATTCGCGCAGCAGTTGCTCGTCGGCCGCGTTGATCGGTTCCAGAATGCGCAGCACCAGCGCGGTCACCGCCGAGCCGACCGCGAGTTCGATCTGCGGCATGCGCTCACGAATCGACAAACCTTCGACCAGCCGGCGCAGCGGCACCAGCATCGCCGAGACGTGCGGCGGCAGCACCTCGCATGAGGTCATGTCGGCGATAAAGCTGCTCTTGCGCTCGTGGAAGCCGATCAGCACGCCGCCCCTCTTGGCCACGTGGCGCACGGTGAGGCGCGCCCGGTAGCGATATCCCCATGACGGGCCGTGAATCGGCCGGTACACCGTTTCGGGCCGCAGCTTCGCCAGATGCGCGAGATTGTCTTCGAGCACGCGCTGCTTGACGGCAATCTGCGCACGCACATCGAGGTGCTGCATCGAGCAACCGCCGCAGGTGCCGAAGAACTGACACTGCGGCTTGGTGCGGATCACGCTTTCACGCAACACATCGACCACTTCCGCCTGCTCGAAACTCCGCTTGCGACGATAGCTCAAATAGGTGACACGCTCACCCGGCAACGCGCCTTCGACGAA
Organism: Paraburkholderia sp.; assembly: GCA_049523075.1. Taxonomy (GTDB): domain Bacteria; phylum Pseudomonadota; class Gammaproteobacteria; order Burkholderiales; family Burkholderiaceae; genus Paraburkholderia. Next base: position 289 of record JBEKNG010000217.1, on the reverse strand, counting down.
AATCACCTTGCCCGGCGTGCCGTCTTCGTTGACGGTACGGCCTACGCCGCGCGCTTCCATATCGAGCGATTCGACTTCCAGAGTCGGGGCTATAACAGACGCGCCGGGCGCGGCGGATACAGCCGCCTCGGCGGACGCTTTTTTCTTGCCTCTGGACGAGCGTTTCGAGGCACGATGGGGGGCAATCTGAGACACCTGCGGCTTCCTGACAGACTATTGGGGGAAGGCGAGATTGTAGACGAACCACAACCGGCGACGAGATTTGACGATGCGACTGATCAGCTGGAAT
>JBEKNG010000216.1:0-8252 GCA_049523075.1 Paraburkholderia sp. | reverse complement strand
GATGAAGAAGCCGAGGGTCACGAAGCCCATGTGCGCGATCGACGAATACGCGACCAGCTTTTTCATGTCGGCCTGCACCATCGCGACGAGACCGATATAGATGACCGCGATCAGCGACAGCGTGATAACGACCGGTGCGAGGAAGTGGCTCGCGTCCGGCGTGACCGGCAGCGAGAAGCGCAGAAAACCGTACGCACCGAGCTTCAGCATGATCGCGGCCAGCACCACCGAGCCGCCAGTTGGCGCCTCGACGTGGGCGTCAGGCAACCAGGTGTGGACCGGCCACATCGGCACCTTCACCGCGAACGCCAGGAAGAACGCTATAAACAGCAACACCTGGGGCGTCATGCCGATCTTCGTAGTTTGCCACGTAGCCAGATCGAAGGTGCCCGTCTGCGTGTACAGATACAGCAACGCGACCAACATCAGCAGCGAGCCCATCAGCGTGTACAGGAAGAACTTGAACGCCGCATACACGCGGTTGGGGCCACCCCACACGCCGATGATGATGTACATCGGGATCAGCGTCGCTTCGAAGAACACGTAAAACAGCATCCCGTCCGCGGCGCTGAACACGCCGACCATGATGCCGGAGAGGATCAGGAACGAGGCGAAATACTGAGCCACATTCTTCGTAATGACCTGCCACCCTGCAATGACGACAATCACGGTGATCAACGCCGTCAACACCACGAACCACATCGAGATGCCATCGACACCGAGGTGGTACGTAATGTTGAAGCGCTCGATCCAGGTCGCCTTTTCGACGAACTGCAGATCGGCCGTGCTCGAATCGAAGCTCGTGAACAGCGGAATCGTAACGATAAAGCTGAGAACCGAACCGATCAGCGCCAGCCAACGAGCCGGACCGGGATTTTTGTCAGAACCGATAGCAAGGACCAGGAGGCCGAACAGAATCGGCAACCAGATCGCGATACTTAAAATCGGATACGTTTGCATTGTGTGGTGTCCCCTAGCCTTATTTGCCGCCTAGCGTTACAAACAGGGTCAGGAGGCCCAGCATCCCGATGATCATGGCAAATGCATAGTGGTAGATGTAACCGGACTGGAGGAAACGGATCACTCCGGCAAACCAGCCGATAAAGCGCGCGCTGCCGTTGACGATACCGTCGATGACCACCACGTCGCCCTCCTTCCACAGACCGCGTCCGATTGCCACCGCACCGCGTGCGAATACGACCTCGTTGATCTTGTCGAGGTAGTACTTGTTATCCAGCAGCGTATAGATCGGGCCAAAGGCGCGGCGGACGACCGGCGCCAGGTCCGGACGCTTCAGGTACAAGAACCACGGGACCACGACACCGGCGAGTGCCAGCCAGACCGGCAGACCCGACACCGAGTGCAGGCCCATCAGCGCCCAACCCTGGAATTCTTCAGCCATTTCGGCCACAGCCGGGTGGTTCGCCCCGATGTAGATCACTTTGTCGAACACCACGCCGTGCGCGAAGAAATCGCCGAACAGCAGCGGGCCGACCGCGATCGCACCGATGATGACCGACGGAATGGCCAGCAGGACCAGCGGCACCCACACCACCCACGGGCTTTCGTGCGGTTCGTGCGCATGGCCGTGGCCATGTGCGTCGCCGTGGTCGTCATGACCGTGCGCAGCATGCGCTGCAGCTTCGATGCCCATCGGTGATTCCGGATGCTTCGGCTTGCGGAAGCGCTCCTCACCGTGGAAGACCAGGAAGTACATACGGAACGAGTACAGCGCCGTGACGAACACGCTTGCCACCACCGCGAAGTACGCGAAACCCGAACCCGGCAGATGCGACAGCTTCACGGCGTCGATGATCGAGTCTTTCGAGTAGAAGCCCGAGAAGAACGGCGTACCGATCAGTGCCAGCGTACCGATCAGCGAGGTGATCCACGTGATCGGCATGTACTTGCGCAGGCCGCCCATGTTGCGCATGTCCTGGTCGTGGTGCATGCCGATGATCACTGAACCCGCGCCGAGGAACAGCAGCGCCTTGAAGAACGCGTGCGTCATCAGGTGGAACATGGCAACCGGGTAAGCCGATACGCCGAGCGCGACCGTCATGTAGCCGAGCTGTGACAGCGTCGAATACGCCACCACCCGCTTGATGTCGTTCTGGACGATCCCGAGGAAGCCCATGAACAGTGCGGTAATCGCGCCGATGATCGTCACGAACGACAGCGCCGTATCCGACAGTTCGAACAGCGGCGACATGCGCGTGACCATGAAGATACCGGCCGTCACCATGGTAGCCGCGTGAATCAGTGCGGAGATCGGCGTCGGTCCTTCCATCGAATCCGGCAGCCAGACGTGCAGCGGGAACTGCGCCGACTTACCCATCGCACCGATGAAGAGGCAAATACACGCGACCGTCAGCAGCCCCCAGCTGGTGCCCGGGAAGTTCAGCGCTGCGAGCTCATGGCTCTTCGCGAAGATGTCGCCGTAGTCCAGCGAACCGGCAAACGCCAGCAAGAGGCCAATGCCGAGCAGGAACCCAAAGTCACCAATGCGGTTCACGATGAACGCTTTCATGTTCGCGTAGATCGCGCTTTCGCGGGTGAAGTAGAAGCCGATCAGCAGATACGACACCAAACCCACCGCTTCCCAGCCGAAGAACAGCTGCAGCAGGTTGTTGCTCATCACGAGCATCAGCATCGAGAACGTGAACAGTGCGATGTACGAGAAGAAGCGCTGGTAGCCATCGTCGTCGGCCATATAGCCGATCGTGTAGATGTGCACCATTAGCGACACGAAGGTCACCACGCACATCATCATTGCCGTGAGCGAATCGACGAGGAAGCCGACTTCGAACTTCAGCTTGCCGACCGACATCCATTCGTAGATCGTTGCGTTGAAGCTCGCACCGTTCATCACGTCGAAGAAGACGATGGCCGACAGGATGAAGGAAATCGCGACGCCGAGGATCGTGACCGTATGGGCCCCTGCGCGCCCTACCGCTTTCCCGAACAGCCCGGCAATCAGGGAGCCGGCCAGCGGTGCAAGCGGAACTGCCAGCAACAGGTTTTCGTTGAGTGTGGTTGACATGTCTTGCCCCATTAACCTTTGAGCTGATCGAGATCCTCGACATTGATCGTGTCGAGACTGCGGAACAGGGTCACCAGGATCGCCAGACCGATTGCCGCTTCCGCTGCTGCAACCGTCAGCACGAAGAAGACGAAGATCTGGCCATGGATGTCGCCGAGGTAGTGCGAAAACGCGACGAAATTGGTGTTCACCGCCAGCAGCATCAGTTCGATCGCCATCAGGATAATGATGACGTTGCGGCGGTTCAGGAAGATGCCCACAACGCTGATCGCAAACAGGATCGCGCCGAGCACAAGGTAATGAGCAAGGGTCAACATAATTTCTCTCCTGTCTCCTCTCAGCTATTTTTAGCAGTTGCCGGATCGGCAACAGCGGCCGCGGCGGCTGCCGCTGTGGCTTCTTCCGCCGCGATCGTAGCCGCGGTCTTTTCCGAAGGCATCTTTACAATACGCACACGATCCTGGGCGCGCACCTTGACCTGATCGCTCACGTTCTGGCGCTTGCTGTCCTTCGCGTGGCGCGTGGTCAGCGCGACGGCGGCGATGATCGCCACCAGCAGCACCAGACCCGCCACTTCGAAGGCAAAGATGTAGTCGGTGTAGATGACTTTACCGATCAGGCGTGTATTCGACCAGCCCGCCATGGCGCTACCGGCTGCCACCGTGGTGTCGCGCAGCGGCGTGATCGTCGCGCCGAAGCCGTGCCACAGGATCAGCGCGGTTTCGATCACGATGATCGCACCCACGATCGTGGCCATCGGCACGAAGCGTTTGAAGTCGCGTCGCAGCACGTCGATGTTGATATCCAGCATCATCACCACGAACAGGAAGAGCACCATCACCGCGCCGACGTAGACCAGTACCAGCAGGATCGCGAGGAACTCCGCCTGCAACAGCATCCAGATGGCCGCCGCGTTGAAAAACGCGAGCACCAGGAACAGCGCGGACGCCACCGGGTTGCGGGAGGTGATCACCTTCAGCCCTGACACCACCAGGAGCAGAGCGAAGATGTAGAACAGTACGGTCGTGAATTCCATGATTACCGGTTCATCGTTAAGCCATCGTCAGGCATGTTCTTTGGCACGAACTCGCCACGCTACAGCGGTGAAGCAGCAGCCTACGGCCTGACTGCAGGCCGGTACAACGTGATACGTCAAACAAAAGCGTTCCAATCAACGATACGGCGCATCCGCCGCCTTGTTCGCAGCGATCTCCGTTTCGTAGCGATCGCCCACGGCCAGCAGCATTTCCTTGGTGAAATACAGGTCACCGCGCTTCTCGCCGTGATATTCGAGAATGTGCGTCTCGACGATCGAATCGACCGGGCAGCTTTCTTCGCAGAAACCGCAGAAGATGCACTTGGTCAGATCGATGTCGTAACGTGTCGTGCGACGGGTGTTATCCGCGCGCGTTTCCGATTCGATCGTGATGGCAAGTGCCGGACACACTGCTTCGCACAGCTTGCAGGCGATGCAGCGCTCTTCGCCGTTCTCATAGCGGCGCAGCGCGTGCAACCCGCGAAAACGCGGTGAAATCGGGGTCTTCTCTTCCGGGAACTGCACGGTGATCTTGCGCTGGAACGTATAACGTCCGGTCAGCGCGAGGCCTTTGAGCAGCTCCGTCAGGAAGAAGGTCTTGAAGAAGTTTTGGATTGCGGTCATAGGTTCATCCGCCCTTTATTTCCAGATATTCAACGGCGACATGATCCAGAAGCCGACCACCACCAGCCACACCACGCTGACCGGAATAAACACCTTCCAGCCCAGACGCATGATCTGGTCATAGCGATAGCGCGGAAACGTGGCACGCGCCCAGATGAACACCGACAGCAGCAAGAACACTTTCAGCACCAGCCAGAAAATGCCCGGAATGAACGACAGGAAGCCGAATGGTGCGCTCCAGCCGCCAAGGAAAAACGTCGCTGCGAGCGCCGAGATCACGATCATGTTGATGTACTCGGCGAGGAAGAACAGCGCGAACGCCATCCCCGAATAATCAACCATGTGGCCCGCGACGATTTCCGACTCCCCTTCCACCACGTCGAACGGGTGGCGGTTCGTTTCGGCGATGCCCGAGATGAAGTACACGACGAAAATTGGCAACAGCGGCAGCCAGTTCCACGACAGGAAGTTCAGGCCGTAGCCGGCGAAGATGCCCCGCTCTTGCGACCTGACGATGTCCGACAGGTTCAGGCTGCCGGAGGTCATCAGCACGACGACGAGCGCGAAGCCCATCGAGATTTCATACGACACCATCTGCGCCGCGGCGCGCATCGCACCGAGGAACGCGTACTTCGAGTTCGACGCCCAACCGGCGAGAATCACGCCGTACACGCCGATCGACGAAATCGCGATCGCGTACAAGAGACCCGCGTTGATGTCGCCGAGCACCGCGCCGGCCTGGAACGGAATCACCGCCCAGACCGCGAAGGCCGGCACCACCACCATGATCGGCGCGATCAGGTAAATCCAACGGCTGGATTGCGTGGGCTGAATCACTTCCTTCAGCAACAGTTTCAGCACGTCGGCAATCGGCTGCAGCAAACCCGCGGGACCGACGCGGTTCGGACCGAGACGCACGTGCATCCAGCCGATCAGCTTACGTTCCCAGAGAATCAGGTAAGCCACGCACAGCAGGATCACGACGGCCACTACCAGGATGCGCACCAGCGCCCACACCGTGGGCCATGCCGCACCGAGGAGTTGAGTGCCGCCCGAGTTGATCGATTCGAACATTTACGCCTTCTCCACCAGCAGTTCACCAAACAGGCTGCCCAGCGCTGCACCGGCAGGCGTGGCCGCCGATACGCGGACGACTGTCTGCGCAAGATTTGCATCGCGCACAGCCGGCAACTGGACCGAGTGCTCACCCTGGCGCACGCGCACCGCGTCGCCGTCTTTCAGACCCAGCGTGTCGAACAGCGCAGCCGGCAGGCCCACCGCGTTCGCGGCCCGAGCAGCCGCCGTCAGATGCAGCGATTCTGCACGGCGCACCAACGGGTCGGCGTGGTAGATCGGTACATCGGCGACGCGTTCGAACGCGCCGTCAGCCGCCTTGGGCGCCGTACCGCGTGCCACTGCGACACCGGTCTTGTTCGACAGACGCGCGCTCAAATCGCCGTCGCCGAGCGCAGCCGTGCGCACTTCTTCCGAGGTGTCGAACTCGAAACCGGGCAGGCCGAGCAGGCTGCCCAGCACGCGCAACACCTTCCATGCCGGACGCGTGTCGCCGAGCGGGCGCACCACGCCGTTGAACGTCTGCACGGTGCCTTCTGCACTGACGAAGGTGCCGGCCGTCTCGGTGTATGGAGCGATCGGCAGTAGCACGTCGGCGTACTCAGCACCGGTCTGGAACGGCGACAGCACGACCACCATTTCGGCCTGGTTCAACGCGGCCAGTGCCTGCGCCGGATTGGCCGTGTCGAACTCGGGTTCGACGTTGAGCAGCACGTAACCCTTGCGCGGCTGTTCGAACACTTCGCGAGCGTTCAGACCGCCCTCGCCCGGCAACGCGCCGACGAGGTGAGCACCCACCGTGTTCGCCGCTTCCGTGAGGAAACCGAGCGTGGCACCGGTGGTGTCCGCGATCCATTGGGCCGCGGCGTGAATACGGGCGAAGTCCGGGTGACGGACAGCAGCATTGCCGAGCAGCACGAGGCGCAGTTCGCCGGCTGCGAGCGAGGCTGCTGCCTGCTTGTGCGCGTCGCTCGCCTGCGTGCCGGCGAATACTTCCGGCAACGCCGCACCGCGGGCTTCGGCGACTGCGGCGACAACACCGGCGAGTTCGGCAAGCCATGCAGACGGCGCTGCCACCACGCGTTTTGCTTCCGGGATCAGCGCGTTGTCGTTCGTCGCTTGTACGAGAGTCAGTTGCGCACCACCCTTGGCGGCCTGGCGCAGACGCGCCGCCAGCAGCGGGTGATCGCGGCGCAGATCCGAGCCAATGATGAACGCCGCATCGACGTTCGACAGGTCGGCGACCTTCGTGCCGAGCCACGGCGTGCCGTTGACCGGCGCCGAGAAGTCCGACTGGCGCAGACGGAAGTCGACGTTGGGCGTGCCGACCGCTTGCGCAAGTTGCTTCAACAGGAACAGTTCTTCGACGGTGCTATGGGCGCTACCGAGTGCGGCCAACGCGTCTGCGCCGTGGTCGCCCGTAATGCCCTTCAAACCCTTGACGACGTAGTCCAGCGCCGTTTGCCAGTCGGTTTCCACCCACTTGCCGCCTTGCTTGAGCATCGGCTGTGTGAGGCGTTCCGGGCTGTTCAGGCCTTCGTACGAAAAGCGGTCCTTGTCCGAGATCCAGCATTCGTTGATGGCTTCGTTCTCGAACGGCAGGACGCGCATCACGCGGTTGTTCTTGACCTGTACCACCAGGTTCGCGCCGACGGAATCGTGCGGGCTCACCGACTTGCGGCGCGACAGTTCCCACGTGCGGGCGCTGTAGCGGAACGGCTTGCTGGTCAGCGCGCCGACCGGGCACAGATCGATCATGTTGCCCGACAGTTCGGAGTCGACCGTCTTGCCGACGAACGACGTGATTTCCGAATGCTCGCCGCGGCCGAGCATGCCAAGTTCCATCACGCCGGCAATTTCCTGGCCGAAACGGACGCAACGCGTGCAGTGAATGCAACGCGACATTTCTTCCATCGAGATCAGCGGGCCGACGTTCTTGTGGAACACCACGCGCTTTTCTTCGCTATAGCGCGAGGCGGACTTGCCGTAGCCCACCGCGAGATCCTGCAACTGGCATTCGCCGCCCTGGTCGCAGATCGGGCAATCGAGCGGATGGTTGATCAGCAGGAATTCCATCACAGCTTGCTGACCCTGCACGGCCTTCTCGGACTTCGTGCGCACGATCATGCCTGCCGACACCGGCGTGGCGCATGCGGGGACGGCCTTCGGCATCTTTTCGACGTCGACCAGACACATCCGGCAGTTGGCCGCAATCGACAGCTTCTTGTGATAGCAGAAGTGAGGAATGTACGTGTCGACCTTATGCGCAGCCTGGATCACCATGCTGCCTTCAGGCACCTCTACTTTCTTGCCGTCTATTTCAAGTTCAACCATGATGGTCAATCTTCCTTAACCTGTTACCGCTCAATCGTTCGCCCGTTCATTCGCCACACGGCGATGAACCCCGCGGTTGACGCTTCTGGTGTATCGGCCGCTTGTTGCTCGCCTGTTGCTTTAAGCCGCCACCGTTTCGGA
>JBEKNG010000215.1:0-8282 GCA_049523075.1 Paraburkholderia sp. | reverse complement strand
ACTGAAATGGCGTTCGCGGAACCCGAGTTCGCCGCCGCGAAACGAATTACGTCCGTAGACGGCTTTTTGCGCCAGCCCGATGGCGCGCGCGCTGATGTCCATTGCATCAATGGTGAAGCGCTCCGCGCCAATCCCGACGTCGAGCAGAGCCATCGCCGCTGAGTAAGGTTCCTCGCCGCTCGAGCAAGGCACGCTCAGCACGCGCAACACCCGCGCCGGATCACGCGCCAGCTTTTGATTGGCGAGCCGCGCCAGTGCGACAAAGGCTTCGCGGTCGCGAAAGAACCAGGTCTCGGGTACCACCAGCGCTTCGACCAGCGCGAGCCGTTCGTCCGGCGAATCGCTAAGCTGTTGCCAGTAGGCGTCCACCGCACCGTCGAGGAGACCCGCTGCCGGGGAGACCGCCCGCGTCGCGCGCACGCGTTCGAGCACGGCACGCTCGAGTGCATTGATGCCGAGCGAGTGCGCGTCGATCCCCGTCTCTCGGAATAGCCAGGTTTTAAAGCGGGGATCCGTGGCGTTCATGGCGCGGTTCAGGTTGCCTGTCACAGGTAGTAGGCCGACGGCTGTACCGGAGCCGCTCGCGGAAACAGCAGTGCGTTCACCTCGTCGTTGAGCATTTGCTGTACCTCGACCCATTGCACGAGGCCAACACCGTCGTTCGCGACGGGTCCAAGCCAGCGTGCGTGCGGCGTGGCAATGCCACTGTCGAGAAACTGCGCACGCTCGATACGCCGCGTCTGTGTCGCCCGCTCCACGATCAAACCGAGCAGATGCGCGGGCGCGCCGGGATCGTTGTGCGTACCCGCTTGCGCCGCCGCATTGTACGGGCTGTAACGAACCAGCACGAGGCGCGTCGAGCGAAACTCGCGAGCGGGGCGTCCGAGCGCGAGTTGCGACACGTCGATCACGGGCACCGGCTCGCCATGCCGCTCGAACATTCCGGCAACCCACGCCGGCGCACCGGGAATCGACTTGGTAGGCGCGAGCGCCAGCACCTCGGCGATCCGGGCCGCGTCGAGCGCGTAGCGGTCGCCGTCCAGATCGAACAGGAGAAAGAGCATCGCGATGGCCCGTGTTTAGTGTGAAGCGCGCGTCACGCGTCGATCTTGAAGCGCGACACGCCGGTGCGCAACTGATTGGCGACCAGCGTCAGATCGTCAATGGCCTGCGAAGACTGGCGCAGCGATTCCGCCGTCTGCTGTGCCGCCTCGGACAGTTGCGACAGCGCCTGGGTAATCTGTTCGGCGCTGGTCGCCTGCGTCTGCATGCCCTCGTTGACCATCTGGAAGCGTGGCGCGAGCGTCTGCACTTCGTTGATGATCTGCGAGAGCTGGCCGCCCACCTGTTGCACGTCACGCATGCCGCGGCGCACTTCTTCGGAGAACTTGTCCATGCCCATCACGCCGGCGGAGACCGCCGACTGGATTTCCTTGACGGTCTGCTCGATGTCGTACGTCGCCACCGCGGTCTGGTCAGCGAGACGGCGGATTTCGGTGGCGACCACCGCGAAGCCGCGGCCATATTCACCGGCCTTTTCGGCTTCAATGGCCGCATTCAGCGACAGCAGGTTGGTCTGATCGGCCACCTTGGTGATGGTTGCGACAACCTGATTGATGTTGACCGCTTTCTCGTTGAGGATCGACAGCTTGGCGTTGACCGAGCCGGCTGCCTCCATCACGCTGCGCATCGTATCTTCCATGCGCGTGAGGCCGCTCTGGCTGGCGCCTGCGAGTGTTGCCGACTGTTCCGCCACGCCTGCGACTTCGTTCATGGTGTGCAGCAGGTCGCGCGCGGTTGCGAAAATTTCGCGGGAGGTGGCGCCGATCTCGGTGGTGGTCGAGGCCGTTTCGCTTGCGGTGGCCTGCTGTTCCTTGGAAGTCGCGGCAATCTCCGTCACTGAAGTGGTGACCTGCAGCGAGGACTTTTGCGCCTGTGAAACAAGGCTCGTCAACTCCTCGGCCATCCGGTTGAAACCGTTCTCCAGCGTGCCGAATTCGTCGCCGCGGCGCAGGTTCAGGCGTTGCGCCAGATTGCCGGTACGCATGATGTCGAGCACTTCCACGAGCCGTGCCATCGGTACCGTGACCGCCTTGAAGAGACTGTAACCGGTCACGAGCGCGACCAGCAGGACGACGCCGAGTGCGGTGGCCAGCGTGACTTCGGCGCCCGTCACCGAGGAGCGGATCAACTCCGCCGAATCGTCGGACTGCGTATGGTTTTCCGCGACCAGTACGTTCGCGCCTCGAATCACGTTGTTCCACGCCGGCGTGAGCTGGACGAAGGTGGCCTGCGCGGCGGACTTCGAGGTACGCGCCTGGCTCGCGGTCTGGTTCAGAAGCGCCAGATACTGGTCGTAAGCGGCCTTGAAGGTGTTGAAGTGTTCGCGGTCTTCGTCGCGAAACACCGTGCCCTGATAGTCGGCCGCCACCTTGTCGAAGGCACGCAGCGTGTCGGGCAGGCGGTCGAGGTCGTTCGTCATGCTGGCCGCGTCAGCGTCCAGGAAAATCGCCCGCTCAAGGAGCGCATAGCTTTCGTTGGAAGCCGCGCGCAGCGCGGTGGCGTAGAAGAGCCCCGGCACCGAGTCGCGGCGCAGGCTGACCGCGTCGTCGTCGATGTTGCGCAGCCGCGTGTATGAAATCACGGCCATCGCTACCATCAGCAGGAAGAGCGCGCCGAAGCTCAGCACGATGCGCGCGCCCAAGGTGAGCCGGCCGCTGCTGAACAAGCCCGACAGGTTTGCGTTGTTCGTGCGTGGCGTGACAGTGGCCATTTCGATGTCTCTCTGACGAATTGATACGTGGGCGTTGCCTCAAGGACATTCAAAGGCACTTTCACCCGATGAGGCCAAGCATATGACGCTACACCCCTGGCGAGAAGGCCGATCAGGCGAATAGCGGGGGTAAATTGTGCCAGATTAGGCTACGAGGGGGCGTATAGGCCGTTCCGGTCCGGTCCAGCGTGTATTCCACGGCGCTCGTCAGCAGGGGAATCGTGTCTTCCCAGGTGATTTCCGGTCGCCGCGATTCAGCGCACTTTTAAAAGCGGGGGTGTTTCCGAAATCTCACCAATCATTCTCAATTATTCAAATCGAATAAATAAAAGATGTCCGGATTAAAATGAGGTGTTGTGAATAATTCAAAATGCACTATTATTTTTCCGACGTCAAATCTTTATTGAGCCATTGCCAGTGAAACCAATCCGACGGCGGCCACCTGAGAGTCGGTCGGCGCATAGGTCGCGAGGGCCTGGTCCGGAGACAAATATTGACGGAAATTCGGGCTGCCGGTTCTACGGAGCGCCGTCGATGAATCGCGGCGACATCGCGGCAGCCTACAGCCAGGCGGTGTCCGACCGTACCGCCAAGGAGATCAAGCTTGGTTTCGATCTGAATTACGAGACGCGATGCCCATGCTAGGGTGCGGTCAGATCAATTAGTTTGATCGATGGATCGTATTAAGTATTTGAGTCGCGCGGCGGCGTGGGTGACACGGCCCCCTATTGATGTGCAGTTCAACGCGCGGCTCAACGATCGCTTGCATTGTTGCACCAGTAACTCGAACGGAGAATAAATGTCCATCAAATCTGGAGCGGTACTGAATGAAGGTGCCAGTATCGTCTACGACATCGAAGGCGAGGGCCCGCTGTTACTGCTGGTCGTGGGAGGAAACGGCGACAGCAAACTGTTCGCCAGGCTGTCCGCTCATCTGGCCGACCGCTACACAGTGGTGAAATACGACCGCCGCGCCAACGCACGCAGCGCAGGCGACACGGAAGGTGAACTGGACATGGCCCAGGCCGGCCGCGATGCGGCCGCTGTGATTGCCGCGGTCAACCTCGGCCCCGCCTATGTATTCGGCAACAGCGCCGGTGCCAACATCGCGCTCAAGCTGACCGAAGATCACCCGAAGCTGGTGCGTGGGCTGATCGATCATGAGCCGCCCATTACCGATTTCCTTGCGCAACCCGATGCCGGCAAGTGGCGCGCGTTCTTCGACAAGGTCTACGACGTGTACCAGGCTGAAGGCGCTGGAGCGGCAATGAAGCTGTTCGCGTCATCGTTTGTGGGCTTCGATCAGAATGCACCGGCGCCGGGCGACCAGGTCGGCGGCAACCACAACCGTTTCCTCGCCCACGAGTTCCAGCACATCAACAGCTTCGTGCCCAGCCTCGATGCATTGCGGCGCGGCGGCACGCCCATCGTGACGGTGGTCGGCCGCGACAGCGGCAACGCCTTCTACGCCCAGACCGCGCGCGAACTGGCGCGGCAGTTGCCTTGCCCGTGTGTCGACATCGTGGGCAATCACCTGGGGTACGCGTTCCATGCGGAGGAGTTCGCCAACGAGCTGCATCGGATTATCGAAAGTCTACCCGCGCGCAAGAATCATTAAGGGTGTGGACGCCGCGCGCTGCAGCGCGTTCACCGCTTAACCACGAGAAACCGAATGAAGATCATTTGCATCGAAGAACATACCGTTGATGCTGCAATCGCGGCAGCGAGCTGCGAAGCACAAACGGCTGAAGCAGGTTACATGGCCGATTGGGGCAGCCGCGTCACCGACGACCCGACCAACTTTAACGACAACCGTCCGCATCTCGTGTCTCCCCAGGTTTCCTTCTCGGCTGGGGCTGGCACAACGAGGCGGGCATTCAGGTGATCCGCATGATACTCGCCGGCAAGTTCGAGAGATTCCCCAACCTGCAGGTCATTAGCGGCCATTGGGGCGAGATGGTGCCGTTCTACCTCCAGCGCATGGACGACACGATTCCGCAGGAAGCGACGGGGCTGTCGCGCAGCATCAGCGAGACCTACAGAAAGCATGTGTATGTGACGCCGAGCGGCATGTTCAATTTGCCGCACTTCGAGTTTATTCACAAGGTCGTGGGGGCGGACCGGATCATTTATGCGGTAGATTATCCGTATCTAAGCCATACGGGTGCGCGTGCGTTTCTGGAGAACCTGCCGGTGAGTCAGGAAGATAAGGAAAAGATCGCACATCGGAATGCTGAGGCGTTGTTTCGGCTGTGATTTGACACGTGGTCGGGGGATCGTGGCCAGGGTCCCCGATACGTCTGACGCGAGCGGGCCTTAGCTTTGCGGTGGATTTGGATCGTTGTATAACTTGGTAACGACCGCAGGCGAGGTCGTCGAGAATGAGAGGTTCGCCTCCCATGCAACGTAACCTCAGTTCCAGAGCCACGACAGATGACCCGAGATGCGCAAACAGCCAATCCCATCCGCAGCGAAATCGATCTGGATTCGAACGGCAAACAGACCGGCTACCTGCGGCTTCCGCATTCGGTACATCGCTCGGCGTATGGCTGGATCCCGATCCCCATCGCCTCGATTCGCAACGGCGATGGACCGGTGGTGTTGATCATGGCGGGCAACCACGGGGACGAATACGAAGGCCAGGTGATCGTCTCCCAACTGATCCGCGAGCTCGAGCCGCAGATGGTCCGGGGCCAGTTGATTCTGCTGCCGATGGCCAACTTTCCGGCTGCGGAAGCGGGCCTGCGCACCTCACCGCTCGACGGCGGTAACCTGAACCGGACCTTCCCAGGTAATCCGGCCGGCACGCCAACCGAGTTGATTGCCGATTACATCGAGCATACGCTGCTGGCCCGTGCGGACTACCTGATCGATCTGCATTCGGGCGGCAGTTCGTTGCTGTACCACGGCGCGAACATGCTGGCGATCGAGCCGCGCGATGCCGAAGAGGACGCGCGGCTTCGCGCGCTGCTCGCCGCGTTTGGCTTGCCCAAAGCGTTTCTTCATCCCGAGAATCCGGTCCATGCGGCTACCGCTGCACGGCGGCAGGGTGCGATCTCGATTCTGACCGAACTGGGCGGCGGCGGCACGGTGCAGGCCAAACTGTTGAAAGAGGGACGCCAGGGATTGCTGCATCTGCTGGGCTTCATTGGCCTGCTGCACGGCGCGCTCGTGCCGGACAATCCGCCGGGTATCACTCGGTTCATGCGCGTTTCAGGCTCGCGCCATTATGTCTACGCCTACGATCGCGGGCTGTACGAGCCATTGGTGGAGTTGGGCGAACACGTCATCGCGGGCCAGGCGGCCGCGCGCATTCATTTCCCCGATACGCCCTTGCGCGAGCCCGTCACGCTGCATTTCGCAAGCGCGGGGGAAGTGGTCTGCAAGCGCGTGCCTGCGATGGTTCAGCGAGGCGACTGTCTATACCATCTGGCAGAAGCGGCCGGCTAACAGGCATGGCAGGCTTGGTAGGTCCGGTAGGTCCGGTAGGTCCGGCAGATCCGGGGCGCGTTCGAATCGCACTGCCCAGACGCAAACTGGGCCGGATGCCGTTCTTTTAACAACATCCGCCCCAATCCTTTTTCCCGACGCCCCATGCATGTATCCATCGCACGCGGGCGCCGTTCAATCACACACTCGCGCTGTTGTACTTAGTGGCTTGCGTCATTCCACGCCGGCAGCGTGGCGCCGTGATAGACGCTGAGAATCTCCGCAGCCACGTTAGGTTGCTGATAGCTCTGAACCAGCGTATGGACCCAAGGCGCGTTCGCGTCCTTCTCGTTGACGGCGAGGAAGTTGCGATACGGATTGCCAGTCACCTGCTCCTGCGCGATGCGTTCTTGCGGGATCTTGATGCCGGCCTTGACGGCCCAATCCGTGTTGATCACAGCGGCGTCCACGTCGCCGATCGCGCGGCCCACGATACCTGCGTCGAGTTCCTTGATGTGGATGTGCTTCGGATTGTCCGCAATATCGCGAGCAGTCGGCAGCAGGCCGACATCGGCGCGCAGCTTGATCAGATGCTGTGCCTGCAGCAACAGCAGCGAGCGTCCTTCGTTACTCGGATCGTTCGGCACGGCGATGGTAGCGCCATCCGGCAGATCGGCCACCGATTTCACCTTGCGCGAATACAGGCCGATCGGCTGCACGTAGGTATAACCCACCGGCACGATCTTGTAGCCGCGCGCCTTGATCTGCGCGTCGAGATACGGTTTGTGCTGGAACGAGTTGGCGTCGAGGTCGTGTTCCGAGAGCGCCTCATTCGGTTGCGTGTAGTCGGAGAACGTCGTGATCTTGATGGTGAGACCCTGCTTGGCAGCGTTCGCGGCGACGACGCGCCACACGTCCTCATCTTCGCCGGACATGATGCCGACGCGCAGGGTTTGGGGCGCCCCCAGCGAGAGTTGCGAGGTGGCGACACCCAGGCCGAACACAACGGTGGCCAGCGCGGTTTTCAGCAGGTTTCTTTTATCCATGAGACACAATTGTCATGTGGTTGATGATGGCCGAATCCTATGTAACAAGGGAGGTCGCTGGCAAATACTTTTCCGTTCGTTACTAAATCCGCTGAGGTATATAT
The DNA here is from genome assembly GCA_049523075.1 of Paraburkholderia sp. GTDB lineage: Bacteria > Pseudomonadota > Gammaproteobacteria > Burkholderiales > Burkholderiaceae > Paraburkholderia. The sequence goes on along the minus strand of JBEKNG010000215.1, from coordinate 930 downwards.
GAAAGGCGCGAACGGGCGCTATCCACAAACGGATATTTGCTTACCGCGAAAGATCATTTCGATGCCTCCCAGCTGACGCGTACCATTTCCGGCTCCATTGGAAACGCAAACAGCGCGGCCGGGTGAGCAAAGTCTGCCGGTGCGGCACGCGTGTTCCAAATCTCATACCTATGACGTTAGCCGCAACCAGGGCCAACGCGATCCGTCAATCATGGACACGCTACGATGAACCACTCGACACACCGGGGCCGCCGGACTTTCCTTGCCGCCGTGGGCGCGACGCTAGCAGGCGCTGCCTTGCCGGCCTGGGCCAGGTACGAACCCGATCAGTTCAGGATCGGCTACCAGAAGTCCGCCAGCACGCTCGTGCTGCTGAAAGCGCATGGCACGCTGGAAAAGCGGCTTGCGCCGCTGGGCGTCAAGGTCTCGTGGAATGAATTCACGGCTGGACCGCAGTTGCTGGAAGGTCTGAACGTCGGCGCGATCGATTTCGCCTATGTCGGCGACGCGCCGCCGGTGTTTGCGCAGGCTGCAGGCGCGGACTTCGTCTATACCGCGTATGAACTGCCGGCGCCCCGTGCGGAAGGTGTCCTCGTGGCAAAGAACTCGCCTATCAAGACCGTTGCCGATCTGAAGGGAAAGAAGATTGCGTTCAACCGGGGTTCGGATGTTCACTGGTTTATCGTCGCACTGCTACGCAAGAATGGTCTCGACTTCGGCGATATCCAGCCCATCTATCTGGTACCCGCCGATGCGCGTGCCGCCCTGGAGCAGGGCTCAATCGACGCCTGGGCGGTCTGGGACCCGTTCCTCGCCGCAGCGCAGGCGCAGAGCAACGCGCGCCTGCTGGCCGATGCGCAGGGCGTCACCAGTCACCACGAGTTCTTTCTGAGCCAGCGTGAGTTCGCGCAAAAGCGTCAGAACGTGATC
>JBEKNG010000214.1:0-8288 GCA_049523075.1 Paraburkholderia sp. | reverse complement strand
ATCTATATCACCGAGAACGGCATGGCGTCGGACGACAAGGTGATCGAGGGCCGAGTCGACGATCCGCAACGCATCTCCTTCCTCAAGCGCCACCTCGCTGCGGTAGATAGCGCCATTAAGGAGGGCGTCGATATTCGCGGCTATTTCGTCTGGTCGCTGATGGACAACTTCGAATGGGCATTCGGTTATGAACGGCGTTTCGGCGTAGTGCACGTCGACTACGACACACAAAAGCGCACCGTTAAACGCAGTGCGGAATTGATCGCCAGGTTTCTCGCGGAGCGTAAGGAGCGCAACTGAGTCCCGTGCTCGGTGTCCGCGCCCGGTGCCCGCGCCCGGTGCCCGCGCCTGAATAAGCAGAGCTGATTTGTATGTCGACCCGAAACAAAGGCGTAAAGCCTGGAGGAGACGGAATGCACAGCAGAAGGAAACTCGTAAGCGGTATTGCTCTGGCGCTCGCGCTCAACGGTGTGGTTGCCCATGCTGACCCGTTGAAGGCCAACGTGATCCACTGGTGGACTTCGGGCGGCGAATCGGCCGCTATCCGCCAGTTTGCGGATGCCTATAACAAGGCCGGCGGCTTGTGGGTCGACAACGCGGTGGCCGGCGCCGATCAGGCGCGCTCTACCGCGATCAACCGGATCGTCGGCGGCGATCCACCCACCGCAGCGCAGTTCAACACCTCGAAGCAGTTTCATGACCTGATCGATCAGGGCATGCTCAACAACGTCGACACGGTGGCCGCCAAAGAAAACTGGAACGCGATTTTCCCGCAGTCGATTCTCGACTCCATCAAGGTCAACGGGCACTTTTACGCAGCGCCCGTCGATATCCACATGCAGGACTGGTTCTTCTATTCGAAGCCGGCGTTCACGAAAGCGGGTATTACAGGCGAACCGCAGACCTTCGATGAGCTCTTCACCGATCTCGACAAGCTGAAAGCGGCCGGCTATATCCCGCTCGCGCTCGGCGGCCAGGCGTGGCAAGAGAAGATCACGTTTGACGCCGTGTTTGCCGATGTGGGCGGCACGGACCTCTATATGAAGGTCTACCGCGATCATGATCAGAACGCGGTCAACTCGGCCGCCTTCAAGAACGTGCTCACGACCTTCAAGCGCCTGCACAACTACGTGGACGCGGGTTCGCCGGGCCGCAACTGGAATGACGCGACTGCACTCGTGATTTCGGGCAAGGCTGGCATGCAGGTGATGGGCGACTGGGCCAAGGGCGAGTTTTCTGCAGCCAGGCAGGTGGCCGGCAAGGACTTCGGCTGTTTCCCGGGCTTCGGTCCTCACTCGCCCTACATGGTGGCGGGCGATGTCTTCGTCTTCCCGAAGACCGACAACGCCAACGCAATCAAGGCCCAGAACCTGCTGGCCACCGTCATGACCTCGCCTGAGGCTCAGGTTGCTTTTAGTTCGAAGAAGGGCTCCATTCCGATCCGTCCGGACGTCGACACAGGCAGCCTGGATATCTGCGCGAAAGAGGGCATCGCGATCATGAAGGACAAGTCGCGCCAGTTGCCTAATCCGGAGATGCTGATTTCGCCGGACCTGCAAGGTGCATTGACGGACGTCATCACCAACTTCTGGAACAAGAACGAGTCGGCTGAAGATGCGCAAAAGGCCTTTGCCAGCGCGTTGAAGAGCTGAGCACCGCGATGCGCGCGCTCGGCTTGAACTCCACCACGGCACGACCGTCCAGACGGTCCAAACCGCTCGGCCGGCGTTGGCCGCTGGCCGCCTGGATTGCGTTGTTGCCGATGGCGGCGACGGTTGTGTTCGCGTATCTCGGCACCATGCTGTGGACCGCACGGGTCTCGCTCACGTTGTCGCGCACTTTTCCGTCGAACCAGTTCGCCGGCGTGACGCAGTACGTGCGGTTGTTCCACAACGACCGCTGGATGGTGTCGCTGCAGCACATCGTGATCTACGGGGTGTGCTTCATCATCGCGTGCATGGTGATCGGCTTGCTGCTGGCCATCTTCATCGACCAGCGCGTGGTGGCGGAGGGCGCGTTGCGCACGGTGTTTCTGTATCCGTATGCGATGTCGTTCGTCGCCACCGGTCTTGTCTGGCAGTGGATTCTCAATCCTCAGCTCGGCGTGCAGGAGGTGTTGCATCGCATTGGCTTTGTGCACGTGCGCTTCGACTGGATCGTCGATCAGGACTGGGTCGTCTATACGCTCGTGATTGCCACCGTCTGGCAGGCGTCCGGACTGGTGATGGCCTTGTTGCTGGCGGGTCTGCGCGGTATCGACGACGAGATCTGGAAAGCAGCGCGCATCGACGGCATTCCGCGCTGGCGAGTCTACGTGAGTATCGTCGTGCCGATGCTCAAGACCTCGATGTCCACGGCATTCGTGCTGCTGTTCGTGATGGTGGTCAAGCTCTACGACGCGGTGGTTGCGATGACGCAGGGCGGTCCTGGCACAGCGAGCGAAGTGCCGGCCAAGTTCATCATGGACTATCTGTTCGGCCGCGCCAATATTGGCCTTGCTTCGGCAGCTTCGATTGTTTTGCTGACCACCGTGCTGGCGATTCTCGCGCCTTTTTTCTATCTGCGCAGCCGTGCCGCGTTGCGAAAGGACGTTTGATGAATACGGCCCCTTCAGTTGGCAAACCCGCCGTCCGGTCCGCAGCGCGACCAGCCCCGAAGCGCCGTTCGCACTTCACCCCCGCGCGTTTTGGCGTATACGCGTTTCTCATTACCGCAGCGCTGTTCTTCCTGTTGCCGCTGTACGTGATGCTGGTGACGTCGGTCAAGCCGATGACCGAGATCCGCATGGGCAACCTGCTGGCGTTGCCGATGCATTTCACTCTCGAACCGTGGCACGATGCGTGGGCCGCGGCGTGCACCGGGCTCGACTGCAACGGCATTCAGGTCGGCTTCTGGAATTCGGTGCGCATTGTGGTGCCGAGCACGATTCTGTCCATCATGCTCGGCGCAGTGAACGGCTACGCACTGTCGTTCTGGCGGCCACGCGGAGCCGGTGTGCTGTTCGCGATCCTGCTGATGGGCGCGTTCATTCCGGTGCAGGTGATGGTCTATCCGCTAGTGCGTGTGCTGGCGAGCGTGCATCTGTTCAGTTCGCTGCCGGGCATCGTGGTGATTCATACGATATTTGGCATGCCCATCATGACGCTGCTATTTCGCAACTACTACGCGTCGATTCCGCTGGAACTGTTCAAGGCAGCGCGTATTGACGGCGGCGGTTTCTGGCGCATCTTTCTGCAACTGATGCTGCCGATGTCCACGCCGATCATCGTCGTCGCGGTGATCATGCAGGTCACTGGCATCTGGAATGACTTCATTCTCGGCCTGGTCTTCGCGGGCACCAAGAATCTGCCGATGACGGTACAGTTGAACAACATCATCAATACCACCACCGGTGAGCGTCTTTATAACGTGAACATGGCGGCCACCATTTTGACCTCGATGGTGCCGCTTGCCATCTACTTCATCTCGGGCCGCTGGTTTGTGCGCGGCATTGCTTCTGGCGCAGTCAAGGGATAGAGCATGACCAATGTATCGAACGTGTCGATTCGTAACCTGCGGATCGATCTGGGCGCGAACACGGTCATCGAGGCGCTCGATCTCGATGTCAATGCCGGCGAATTTGTCGTGTTGCTCGGACCGTCCGGCTGCGGCAAATCCACCTTGCTGCATAGCATTGCGGGGCTGATCGACGTCGCCGACGGCAGCATCGAAATAGGCGGCCAGGATATGACCTGGGCCGATCCGAAAGATCGCCGCATCTCGCTGGTGTTCCAGTCGTACGCGCTCTATCCGACCATGAACGTAGAGCGCAATCTGTCGTTTGCACTGCGTATCAACGGCACGCCAAAAGCGGAGATCGAACGCCGGGTGACGCGCGCCTCTGAGATGCTGCAACTGGGAGCGCTGCTCAAGCGCAAGCCGGCGCAACTGTCCGGCGGCCAGCGCCAGCGCGTGGCGATTGGCCGCGCGATCGTACGCGAGGCGGACGTGTTCCTGTTCGACGAGCCGCTCTCGAATCTCGACGCCAAACTGCGCACCGAATTGCGCCGCGAACTGAAGCAACTTCATCAACGGTTGGGCGCGACAATGATCTACGTGACGCACGACCAGGTGGAGGCGATGACGCTCGCTACCCGCATGGCCGTGATGCGGAGTGGCGTAATCCAGCAGATCGGCACGCCTGCGGAAGTCTATGCGCGGCCGGACAATCTGTTTGTCGCGACCTTTCTCGGCTCGCCGGCGATGAACATGCTGCAAGGACGGCTCGAGCGCCGCGAGGAGGGCATGCGCTTTCGCACGGAGTATCTCGATCTCGACGTTTCGCGCTATCCGTTCAAAACGCTCCCCGATATGACGCTGCCTTGCGTGCTCGGCGTGCGTCCCGAGGATGTGCGCGTCGGGGCGGATCTCCCGCAGCGAGGCAACGTGTCGCTGGTCGAGCCGATGGGCAACCACCAGGTTATTTGGCTCGATTATCATGGCGCCCAGATCGCGTCGATCGATCAGGACAAGTCGCCCATTGCGTTAGGGGACGCGTGTGCCTTTTCGCTCGATAGCGCCCATATTTCGCTGTTCGACGAGGCCAGTGGCGCCCGTCTCTGAACAGCATGGCTTGATGGAGCGTGTGTGGCAACCCTGAAAGACGTGGCGGAGCTGGCCGGTGTCGGCATGTCGACGGCATCGCGGGCGATTTCCGGCAAAGGGCCGGTGTCGGCCGATGCCGCGCGCCGCGTGCAAGCCGCCATCGAGGCGCTGAACTTCCGCCCCTCGTCGATTGGCCGCGCGATGGCGACGCAATCGCTCGGCATGATCGGCCTGTTCGTGCCGACCTTTTTCGGCGCGTATTACGGCACCATTCTCAAGCAGACCGATACCGAATTGCGCACCGTGCACCGTCACGTGGTGGTGGCCACCGGTTGCGGCGAGTCGTCGCCGCGCAAGCAGGCAATGGAAGCGGTGGAGTTTCTGATTGGCCGCGATTGCGACGGCGTGATCGTGATCAGCCACGATTTGCATGACGAGGACCTGATCCGGCTGCACAAGATGCATCCAAAGATGGTGTTCCTCAACCGCACGTTCGGGCAACTGCCGGAGGCGTCGTTTTGCGCGGATCACGTGCGCGGCGGCGAACTGGCCGCGCGCACCTTGCTCGAGCATGGACATCGGGACATCGCTGTGATTTCAGGGCCGTTTACCGCGTCGGACAATCAGGCGCGTATCGACGGCTTCTTCGCGGAGCTGGCGCGCCATGGCATTGAGCGTGCGGATGTGACGCTGGTCGAATCCGACTTCTCACCGGAGGGGGGCTATGCGGCCGCGCAGACGCTGATCGAATCGAAGCAACCCTTTACTGCGGTGTTCTGTGCGAACGACACGATGGCGGTGAGCGCTCTCGCGCGCTTTCAGCAGGCGGGCATTGCAGTGCCGGGAGACGTTTCGGTAATCGGCTATGACGACGACTATTCCGCGGCCTATGCGGCGCCTGCGCTGACCTCGGTGCATATTCCGACTGCGGACCTGACGCAGAATGCTGTGCGCTGGCTGGTGAATGAATGCTATGGAACCGCGTGGGAGATCTTCCGCGAGTTTCCCGTCACGGTGACGATGCGTGCTTCGGTGGGGGCGCCGCCGCGCCGCTCGCGGTCACCCAGGCGAACGCAGCCGGAGACATCAATCCGAACTCGGCGCGATAAGGCGTAATTGAACCGTCGCGCTCAGGCGCCGTCGCGCAGCGTCTGTTCGTGGCGCATGCGTGCCTCTTCATCGAGACGCGTATCCTCCAGTTCCTGCAGCACGGCCTCCAGATCGACCGGCGTGGTGTCGAGTTCGACCCGTCCGGTCAGTTGCACGTCGACATTGAGAGTGCCACCTTCGAACAGCGCCCAGATCTCCTTGCCGTAGCTCGCGCTAAGCAGATGCGGCGCAAAGCGGCCGAAATAGGTCGCAAGATTGTCCACGTCGCGCTCCAGCATCGCCGGGGCTTCGAGATTGCCCGCGGCGTCCACCGCCTGGGGGAGGTCGATGATCACGGGGCCGTCGGCGGCGAGCAGGATGTTGTATTCGGACAAATCGCCGTGAATCACGCCCGCGCACAGCATACGCACCACCTGGTTGAGCAGCAGCGCGTGCAGTTCGACCGCGCGGGCCTCGCTCATCTCCACATCGTTCAGACGTGGCGCGACGTTGCCGTCCTCATCGGTCACCAGTTCCATCAACAGGACGCCGTCAGTGCAGATATACGGCTGCGGCACGCGCACGCCTGCGTTGGCCAGACGAAACAGCGCGTCGACCTCGGCGTTTTGCCAGAGCTGTTCCTGCACCTCGCGGCCATAACGGCTGCCTTTTTCGAGGGCGCGCGCTTCACGGCTGTTCTTGACCTTACGTCCTTCGCGGTACGAGGCCGCCTGGCGGAAACTGCGCTGCTTGGCGTCCTTGTAGACCTTCGCGCAACGGGTCGAGTCACCGCTGCGCACGACGTAAACGGTGGCTTCCTTGCCGCTCATCAACTGGCTGATGACTTCGTCGATCAGGCCTTCTTCAACGAGAGGAATGAGGCGTTTGGGTGTTTTCATGCGGCCACCGCCTGCAGGTTGCACGGGGAGGCAAGCGAAGTGGGGCGGGGAACAGGGCGGCGCGTGAGCGTGGCTGCCTGAGCGCAAGCAGCCTGGAGCGAAAATAGAGTCATGCCGGATTATAAGGTGTGCGGGGCAATTGGCAGAATTCCTGAGTTCCTCGACGGATCTGCGGTCCGCACGCATCCTATAGGCGCGCCAGGATCGGCGCGCCCGTGTCGCATGAGCGCATGCGCAGTTTCAATGCCCCCGTGTGGCATGTGCTGGCCTGCGGTTTCGTAAGCTTTGTAGGGATACTTTGTTCGAGGAGGCGCATCGGACCGTTGCGCAGGATCAGTAAGCGAGGGGGGCGGGCGGCTTTCGTCAGGCGCCAAGATAACTTCCGGGGTTTACCTGATTTAAAAGCACGGTCGATCCTTTACACTCGCGGACATAATTTGTTACGGGTGAAAGATGTTAGTCACTTTCCTGATTACCTGTCCGCTTGCGATCGCTGCATTGTTTGGCTTTGCCAGGATCGTCGACCCTCTCACCGGGCAGCTCAAACGCTACCGGATTTCGTAGGTCCAGCCCTTCGGTTGGCAATCGAGTCTTGCATTGTAGTGCTCACTCGCGGCAGGATGCGGCATTCCCACCTGATTGCGACGACGTCCCCGCATGCAAGATTCCCCAGCAAAATTAGCCACCCGTTTCGGCCTGTTGAAAGGCATCCTCCCGCTGAATCGCGCTGCCGCGCTGCGCGATGTGTTTGCAGGCGTCACGCTGGCGTCGATGGATATTCCGCAAGTACTGGGTTACGCGCGCATCGCCGGCATGCCGGCCGTGACGGGCCTGTACACGGTGTTTCTGCCGCTGCTGGCGTTTGCGTTCTTCGGCGCGTCGCGTCATCTGGTGGTCGCCGCCGATTCCGCGACCGCGACCATTTTCGCCAGCAAGCTCTCGACCATGGCGCCGATCGCGAGCGGCGAATACGTCGCGCTCGCTGGCATGGTCGCCTTGCTGACCGCGATCCTGCTGCTCGTGGCCCGTGTGTTCAAACTCGGATTCCTCGCCGACTTCCTCTCGCGCACTGTGCTGGTCGGGTTTCTGGCCGGCGTGGGGGTGCAGGTGGGCATCGCGATGCTGGGGGACATGCTCGGCATTGCCGTGTCCTCGCCGCGCAGCACCGAGCAGCTGGTGCAGGTCGTGAGCCGTCTGGGGCAGGTCAACCTGCCGACGTTGGCTATTTCATTGATCGTCGTAGTGAGCATTCTCGGCGCAAAGCGTTTTATGCCGCGCCTGCCGGTGCCGTTGCTGGCCGTGGTGGGGGGCATCGCCGCTAGCGACATCTACCAGTTTGCCGCGCATGGCATCGCGATTCTCGGCCCCGTCGCCGGCGGGCTGCCGCCATTGCGGTTGCCGCACGCGAGTTGGCACCAGATCCTCGATCTGTTGCCAGTCGCTGCGTCATGCTTCGTGATGATCGTCGCGCAGAGCGCGGCCGCCGGGCGCGTGTTCGCGCAGCGTTACCACGAGGAAGTCGATCTGAACGCCGACATTCTCGGCCTGGCCGCCGCCAACACGGTGGCGTCTTTCTCCGGTGCATTTGTCGTCAACGGCAGTCCGACCCAGACCGCGATGGCCGACCGCGCCGGCTCGCGCAGCCAGTTGGCACAAGTTGCGTTTGCGGGTGTGGTGGTCGTGGTGCTGCTGTTCTTCAGCAAGTATTTGCAGTAT
>JBEKNG010000213.1:0-8305 GCA_049523075.1 Paraburkholderia sp. | reverse complement strand
CAATTCGACGCAGAGCTATCTGGGGCTCAACGCGGGCGTGAATATCGGCGGTTGGCACTTCCGCCATCAGTCGTCAATTACCTCGACGTCCGGGCAAGGCACGCAGTTCGACAACATCGCGACTTATGTCCAGCACGATGTGACCAAACTCAAGTCACAGGTGACGCTGGGCGATGCCAATACGACCGGCGATGTATTTGACAGTGTGGCGTTTCGCGGCGTGCAGATCGCCACCGACGACCGCATGCTGCCCGAATCGCTGCGCGGCTATGCACCGGTCGTGCGCGGCACGGCGCAATCGAACGCGCGGGTGACGATCCGGCAGAACGGTCAGGTGATCTATGAAACGAACGTGTCGCCGGGGCCGTTCGAGATCAAGGACCTGTACGCCACGGGATACGGCGGCAACCTCGACGTGACCGTGACGGAAGCCGACGGCCGCACCGAAAGCTTTACGGTGCCCTACGCTTCGGTCGCGCAATCGCTGCGGCCGGGCACGACACGCTTTTCGGTGACCGCAGGGCAGTTACGTAACGATTCCCTTGAAACGAAGCCGGCCTTTGCGCAGTTCACGATGCAGCGCGGTCTCACCAACGCGGTGACCGGCTATGGCGGCGCGGTAGTCGGCAACGGCTATGTGGCGGCGGATCTGGGCGCGGCCCTCAACACGAAATACGGTGCCTTCTCAGCCGACGTGACAGGCGCGCAGACGCAGGTGCCCGGGCAGGACGCGATGCGTGGCACCAGCTTGCGCATCGGCTATTCCAAGTTTATCGACGCGACCGATACCAACATCTCTGTGGCCGCCTACCGCTATTCGACTGCTGGCTTCCTGAACCTGTCGGATGCGGCATCGGTGCGTGATCAGGCAATGCATGGCGGCGATATCAACTCGGTGTATCGCCAGCGCAACCGTCTGCAACTGACGGTGAACCAGAACTTCAAGGATCACGGCACCGTGTACCTGAGCGCTTCGTCGCAGCAGTACTGGAATCATGGCGGCAGCGATACGTTTTATCAGGCTGGCTACACCAACAGTTTCAAATACGGCACTTACAGCCTCACGGCTGGCCGCACGCGTGCCTCGAACGGCTCGATTTCGAATCAGTTTATGGTTAGCACGACGATTCCGCTCGGCCATAGCCAGCACGCACCGTTGCTGTCGACCAACCTGTCCAGCACCGGCGGCGCTACGAATATGCAGGCCAACGTCAGCGGATCGCTGGGCGATAACAACCAGTACTCGTACAACGCGTATGGCACGTATAACGGCGCCAGCAGCGCCAGCAGCGCCAGCAGCGCCAGCAGCGGCAGCAGCGGCAGCAGCGCCAGCACGGGCAATGCGGGGGTGAGCGGTGCTTACCGCGCGCCGTACGCGCAGATGACGGCGTCGGCGAGCACGGGTTCGGGTTCGAGCCAGGTGTCGGCCGGTGTGAGCGGGTCGATCGTTGCCCATCCGGGCGGCGTGACTTTCTCGCAGACGGTGGGCGATACGTTCGGCATTGTCGATGCGCAGGGCGCGGCTGGCGCGAGTGTATCGAGTGCGTCGGGTGTCAAGGTCAACAGCCACGGCTACGCAGTCGTGCCGTATCTGACGCCGTACGGCATGAACACGGTCGATATCGATCCGAAGGGCACGTCGACCGATGTCGAGTTCGAGTCGACTTCGGAACAGGCCGTACCGCGTTTGGGGTCGGTGGTGATGCTGAAGTACAAGACGGTGACCGGACGGGCGGCGTTGATTCGCGCGCCGCGGCTGGGTAACAAAGCGCTGCCGTTTGGAGTGGATGTGGTGGATGGCAACGGTAAGACCGTTGGCGTGGTCGCGCAGGACAGCCGGATTTTCGCGCGCGGGTTGGAAGACAAGGGCTCGTTGTTTGTGAAGTGGGGCGCGGCGGCAGCTGACGAGTGCCGGATCGATTATGTTTTGCCGAAGTCGACAGGGAAAGCAGGCGCTGCGTATTTGTCAGTGGAGGGGCATTGCGTCCCCAGTAATAATTTGGCTGATGTGAAGACGAATTCCATCGGTGCTCAGGCCTTGAACGGGAACGGTGAATGAGATGTCCAGATCAAATTTGACAATGAAGCTTCGTGCAGAGGATTCTCAAGATGAGTCGCGAGTGAAGCCAGTCTTCAATTATTTTTTTCGCTGGTGTCAGGCCCGGCTCATCGTGGGTCTAGCCGTCATTATTTTTGCTGGGTTTACCGTGCCAGCGCATGCGGCGATCACGTGCTCACTGCCGGCCATGGTTACCCCCAACTTCGGTAGTATTTCCGCGCCGGCTGGTGCCGCTATCGGTTCGACATTGGCCACTTTGCCGCCTTTTCAGACCAATATTTCCTGCCAGTTCAATACCACAGCTCCCGTTGTCACATCCGGGACAGAGCAAGTGGTATTGGACCCTTATGTTGGCACCCTCGCGCAAGGGTTCACGGATGTCTATCAAATTACTACTATCCCGTGGTTGGGACTGCGGTTTACCGTCAACGCGCCAGCTTGCAATGTGAAAAACGTGGCGCTTACGGGGAATCTAACTTTCAGTTGTCCCATCAACGGGACAGTAAGCGGGCCGTCTGTCCCGCTCGATAGCGCTATGACTGTGACGGTGAGCCTGGTGATCACGAAGGCGGTTGCCGCGGGAACGAGCAGTTTCAATAGTGGCCCGATGATTTATGTCGACGTAAATGACGTTGCCAGTAGCAAACAGCTTCTCCACAACGTTTCTTTGTATTATTCGACGGGTACGGTCACCCGAGCAACCTGCTCGGTTACTCAAGCAAATGTTGCGGTTTCCTTGCCCACTGTGAACACTAAGGCGTTTGGCGGCGTAGGTTCTGTCGCGGCCTCCCAGCCGTTTGCGCTGAAGTTTTCATGTGCAAGTGGTTCGAAGCTCTCGATGGTGCTCACTGACAACGTCAACCCATCGAATGTCAGCAACACACTGCAGCTCACGGCAGAGTCGACAGCAAAGGGAGTCGGCATTCAAGTGCTGAATCCGTCCGGTTCGCCCATTTCATTCGGTCCGGACTCCGCTGCACCTGGCGGGACCAATCAGTGGTCGATCGGCAACGCACCGGACGGCCCGCTCACAGTTCCTCTGACTGCGCGGTACATCAGCACGGGCAACGTCTCTGCAGGATCGGTCAAGGCTCTGGCCACGTTCACCATGTCCTATCAATAATTTCCCAAAAGGGCGGCAATCAGCCACCCTTTTGCGTATGCACCAAAGTGGCTTGCCGCCGCGCCGTAGCCCGCGTGCGAGCCCATTTCACGCCTCACGTCCTCATGACGTGTATCATTCGTTTCCTGCGCTGTTCTGCGCTGGCAATTCCCGCATTTTTCTAACGCGTGTTCGTAACCTGGTTATGACGCGGCGGAATTGTCATTGGAAGTGGGTGACCACACACCGCCTCCCGCAGCCCGACGCCGCCGCGCCAGACGTGGCAGACCAGAGGCCACAAGCTTCTGAACACCGCCCGAACCTCTATACGTGACCGCCAGACCCGATGTCAGTCTCCGAACTCAAACGCCGCCGCACGTTCGCGGTCATTTCCCACCCGGACGCGGGCAAGACCACGCTGACTGAAAAGCTGCTGCTGTTCTCGGGCGCGATCCAGATCGCCGGTACCGTGAAGGGCCGCAAGAGCAATCGCTACGCGACCTCGGACTGGATGGAGATCGAAAAGCAACGGGGCATTTCGGTGGCCAGCTCGGTGATGCAGTTCGAGTACGGCGACGCCGTCATCAATCTGCTCGACACCCCGGGCCACGAAGACTTCTCGGAAGATACCTACCGTGTGCTGACCGCGGTCGACGCCGCCGTCATGGTGATCGACGGCGCGAACGGCGTCGAAGCGCAAACGCTGAAGCTGCTCGAAGTGTGCCGTAGCCGCAAGACGCCGATCGTCACCTTCATCAACAAGCTCGACCGCGAAGTGCGCGAGCCGCTCGAACTGCTCGATGAAATCGAACAGCATCTGGGCGTGGCGGCGATTCCTTTCACCTGGCCGATCGGCATGGGCAAGGAATTCCAGGGTGTCTACGACATCCAGCACGATCAGGTGCGCCTGTTCCGCGCCGGACAGGATAAGGCGGGCGGCGAGGTTGAAACGCTGCACGCGCTGAGCGACGAAGAAGGCGAACGCCGCTTCGGCCATGGCTGGGTCAAGGCGAAAGAAGAAATCGACCTGATCACCGGTGCAACGCCTGATTTTGACAGCGAGCAATTCCTTGCCGGCCAGCAATCGCCGGTACTGTTCGGCTCGGCCATCAATAACTTCGGCGTGAAGGAAATTCTCGACGCGCTGGTCGAGCTGGCGCCGCCGCCGTCGGCGCGCATGGCGGTGCAGCGGTCTGTGGAACCGGACGAGCCGAAGTTCACGGGCGTCGTGTTCAAGGTACAGGCCAATATGGATCTGGCGCACCGCGACCGCGTGGCGTTCATCCGGGTCTGCTCGGGGCATTTCGAGCGTGGTATGGCGTTGAAGGTGACGCGGTCGAACAAGACGTTCCGTGCCAACAACGTGGTGACGTTCCTGTCGCAACGCCGCGAGACGGTGAGCGAGGCGTATCCGGGCGACATCATCGGTATTCCGAATCACGGGACTTTGAGCCTGGGCGATACGCTGACCGAAGGCGAGACGCTGCAGTTTGTTGGTCTGCCGTTCTTCGCACCGGAAATCTTCCAGACGGTGGAAGTGGTGGACCCGATGCGGGCGAAGCAGCTCGGCGAAGCGTTGAAGCAACTCGGCGAAGAGGGCGCGATTCAGGTGTTCCGGCCGGTGGTCGGCGGCCTGATGGTTCTCGGCGCCGTGGGGCAACTGCAGTTCGAAGTGGTGTCGCACCGGTTGTCGACCGAGTATAAAGTCGACGTGCGGATGGCTCCGGCGCGTTACCGTATGTCGCGTTGGGTGACGTGCGAGGACGCGGCTGAACTGCGTCGCTTTACCGATGCCTACTCGGCGCGGATCGCATTCGACGCATCTAATGCACCGACTTATCTGGCCTCGCATATTTCCGAGATTGAAGTTGCGCAGAAGGCTTGGCCGAGGATTGTGTTCAATGAATTGCGCGAGCATTCGGGCGCGCCGTTCAAAAAGGCGATGTAAGCAGCGCGTTTGCTGTGACAAGCCGAAGAAGCGAATTAACGGCCTTCATGCGGGCCGTTAATCTTAAATAAAGGCCCGTGCTTGGGCCTTTATGCGTTAACGGACATGCAAATTTATGCGGATCTGCTCAAAGGCCGCACCGATCGCGCTTGCGTATGCGACGCAGGCAGTGGGCGACGTCAGGCTGTTGATGAACAGCGACGGTACAGGTTTGACAGCCTGACGACAGAAACCGCACTATCTGCGCGAGCAGCTTCGTGCGTCTGCCTCTGCGCGCGTGTTTTCAATGGGCGGGCCGTGGCGAGCGCATCGGGCGTGCCGCAGCGGAAGCCAGCAAGCGCTGTGCGGATCAGTTTGCCGATCTACGTGCCCTGGCAAGACTGCTAACGAAGGCGGTTGAAATGGACCCAGCCGGGTCGGATGATCACCGAAAGGTGGCCGCCGTGATGGTTCGTCTGAGCGACGAATATGCGGGCTATGCGCGAGGGGATGCGAATATGTTCGCGCCCGCGCTTTGTTCCGCGCTGGAAGAAGAGGCCCCGGGCAAGCCCGCCAAACGCGCAAGCACGGCCATGCCACGCAAGACCGCATCGGCTAAACGGGTCAGTGCTTCGTCGTCGTAGACGGTATGACGATCGCTACGTCGGGAAACGACTCAGCACGTTGCTGGTGTTCGCGACGTATTTCCTGTTTCAGGACTTGCCCATTCCGCAAACCCTCGAACAACTCTGCGTCGAGTTTGGCATCGGCTTCAGCGTTGCTGGCAATTTCATCGAAAGTGAACAGCAGCTTCGCCCGCGTGGCTGGAGACGAATTGCATTGCTCGATGGCCCGCGCAAGCGCGGCGAGCTTGGCAAACTGTTCGACGTTTCGCTGGGCTACTTGCACCGCTCTCTCGAGGAGGCCATCGATCAGTTGATCGTTGGGGGGTACTTCAAGCGCTGTTGGAGCAAGAGATTTGTGCTGGGTCATGATTCGGCTTCCTTAGACAGGGTTCTGCGCGTCCCGAGAATGAATCAGGCTATCAAACCCCACCACCGGATTTCGATGGCAGCGTAAGTATAGAGCATCGAGTACACGCGGTCTTTCTACGCATCGCGAAACTGCCAGATTGGGTCCACAGACTATCGGTGTGAGCCCTCACCCCATCTTCAAAACCTCTTCCCGCATCCAGCTGGCAAACGCCTGCACATGCTCAAGCGCCGCGTGGCGTTGCGCCACGTCGAGCCAGTAGCCATACGGTCCGCTGACCTCGATCTCCGAGATTCGCGCGAGACTTCCATCCGCGAGTTCCTCGACGATCATGTTGCGATCGACCACCGCCAGCCCCGCACCTTTGCGCGCCGCATGAATCGCCTGCTCCAGATTCGAGAACTCGATACCATTTTCAGCGTAACGCGCCGGTAATCCCGCCGTCGCCAGCCAGTTCGGCCACAGATCGAGCCGTGTGTCGTTGTGCAGCACATGCAGCGCGGGCATGTGCTCCAGCACCGTCTCCAGCGGACGCCCAAGCAGATGCGGCGCACCCACCAGCGTGTGGCGCTCGATCATCAGTAATTCGGAATGCGCATCGGGCAGCGCTTCACGGCCGAAACGGACATTGCAGTGGCAGTCTTCAGTCGGCCCGGTGCGGATCGACAATTCGACATCGGGCAGTTCCACCGCCAGCGAGCCGAGTCGCGGCGAGAACCACTGCGTAGCGAAGGTGGGCGGTACGGACAGCACCAGGCGACGCCGTCCTTTGGGGGTAGTGATCTGACGCGTGCCGCGCTCGATCGTATTGAACGCCTCGGACACGCACGGCAGCAACTGCTGGCCCATTGCGGTCAGCCGGATGCCCTTGTGATCGCGCTCGAAGAGTTTCGTCCCGAGTGACTCTTCCAGTATCTTGATCTGTCTGCTCACGGCTCCCTGTGTCACGCACAACGCGTTCGCCGCGCGGTTGAAGCTCAAATGCCGTGCGGTTTCTTCGAAGAAGCGCAACGCAATCAGCGATGGCAAGCGCCGCATAACTTCACCTTCTATTTGTTCTGGCCGTCCGGGGGCGCGCCGGGCTGGCGCGTTCCTGCCTAAGGGGCTCGACCGATGCCACGTGACCACGCATTGTTGCCAACACGCGTCATGGCGTCGATTGTCGCATTTCGGAGGCCGTTTTGAGCGGGCTCGGGCAACAAAAATCGCTCAACTGGGATCAGGCCAAAGCGAACAGCTGTAGCGACAGTTTTTCCCGGCCGGACTACCGCGCAACGGGCTGACATCGCCTATCCTGAGGGAGACGCGTGTTCGTCTTAAACGCCCCCTTTCGATGCGCGGAGTACCCCGTGACCGTTCGCAATCTCGACGCCCTGTTTCGTCCGAAATCCGTCGCTGTGATCGGCGCTTCGCGGCGGCCGCGCAGCACCGGCGCCATGGTGTGGGCGAGCGTGCTCGGGGGCGGCTTCGACGGGCCGCTCTGGCCGGTGAACCCGAAATACGATGCGCTCGACGGCCATCCAGCCGTGGCGGACGTCGGAGACCTGCCCGAGGCGCCCACCGTCGCGCTGATCTGCACGCCCCCTGCGACATGGGCCGGCATCGTCCACAAGCTCGGCGGCCTTGGCACGCGCGCGGCGATCATCGTTGGGGAGGTGCGTAGCGATGAAGACCGTCTCGCGCTCAGGCACGCGCTTTCGGCGGCGCGGCCGAATCTGCTGCGTATCGTCGGGCCGGGAAGTCTGGGGGTGGTGTCGCCCGCGCTGCGCGCGCATCTGGGTGCGCCGTCGCGCCTCGTGAAGGCAGGCGGCGTGGCGTGGGTGTCGCAGTCGAATGCACTGATGAATGCGGTGCTCGGCTGGGCGTGTGCGCGTGGTCTGGGTTTTTCACATGCAGTGGCCCTCGGCGGCGAGGCAGACGTGGATGCGGGCGACGTGCTCGACTATCTGGCGAGCGACCCGGGTACGCGCGCGATCCTGCTCGAACTGGATACGGTCCGCGCGGCCCGCAAGTTCATGTCGGCCGCGCGCGCGGCGGCACGCAACAAGCCGGTCCTGGCACTGCGCTCGGGTCGCGCGGATCCCGCAGACGGGCTCTACACGGCGGCGTTCCGGCGCGCCGGCATGGTGCGTGTCGACTCGCTCGACGACCTGCTCGACGAAATCGAAACCTTGGGTGTGGGCCGCGTCGCGGCCGGGGCGACGGCGACGCTGATCACCAGCGA
>JBEKNG010000212.1:0-8312 GCA_049523075.1 Paraburkholderia sp. | reverse complement strand
GAGCGGGTTCTTGCGGAACAGCCAGATGCCCTGTCGGAACCATACATAGCCGGTCTTCGCGGGAACTTCAATTAGTTGCATGAGGTATGGATGCCTGGAAGTGCAACGCCGGAAAGGCGCTCGCGCAGAATGCGCTCGAAATGGCCCGGGTCGTGCGGCTTAAGCAGTTCGGCCGCACGCGGCATATGAAAATCATACAGGCGCGAGACCCAGAAGCGGTAGGCGCCTGCGCGCAGCATGTCACCCCAGTGACGGTTCTCTTCCTGCGTGAACGGGCGCACAGTCTGATAGGACCGCAGCATGGCCTCGACGCGGGCTTCGTCGAGCTTGCCGGTGGCGAGATCGACGCACCAATCGTTGACCGTCACCGCCACGTCGAACAGCCATTTGTCGCAGCCGGCGAAATAAAAATCGAAGAAGCCGCCGAGGCGCACCTCGTGACCGCTGTCCGGCGCCGCGTGGGCGAACAGCACGTTGTCGCGGAACAGGTCGCAATGGCACGGACCTTCGGGCAGCGTCGCGTAATCGGCCGATGTGAAGAACGCCTCCTGATGCGTGAGTTCCGACGACAGCAGTTCGCGCTGCGCGCCGCTCAGAAACGGCAGCACGGTGGGCACGGTCTCCTGCCACCACGGCAGGCTGCGCAGATTCGGCTGATGGCGCGGGTAGTCGCGCCCGGCCAGATGCATGCGCGCCAGCATCTGGCCGACTTCGATGCAGTGCTCGACGCCCGGCGCCAGTTCCGGACCGCCTTCGAGTTTCGTCACGATGGCGGCGGGCTTGCCATGCAGCATGCCGAATAGCGTGCCGTCTTCGCGCGGCATTGGATCGGGCACCGGTACCCGGTGAGCCGCCAGATGCTGCATCAGATCGAGGTAGAACGGCAGTTGCTCCGCCGTCAGCTTCTCAAAAATGGTGAGGACGTATTCGCCCCGCGTTGTCGTCAGAAAGAAATTGCTGTTTTCAATGCCGGACGAGATGCCGCGAAACTCGACGACTTCGCCGAGATCGTAGTGCCGCATCCAGTGCGCGAGTTGGGGTTCGGTGACAGCGGTGAAGACAGCCATGCGGGAGACGTCGGATCAGGTGGTCGGGCTGGCGCGGTGCGGCCAGTGCGGCAACGTATGGGTAATCAGGGCAAACGGGATCAACAGACTGAAGGCCCGGGTAGCGGGCCATGCAGGGCACGAGCGGGGCCAGTCGGCGCCCCGCCGCAGGGTAAGAGGACCGGTAAGAATCAGTAGGTCAGACTCACAGAAGGCAGACGCGTGCTGGGATGGCCGTTGTTGGTCGCGCTCGGCGACGTGTCGAGCGGCGCGCCCATGTGATAGCTCGTGCCCAGATTTGAGTGCACGTTGATTTCGACCGGCTTGCCCTTATCGCGATATTCCGTGATTTCAGTGCCGTTCGGGCTCTTTTCATAGAAGCTCGGCAGGCGCGGCTGGTTGATCTCGACCTTCGAGCTGACCTCAGCAGCCGGCCGATTGATCGCGGCCAGGTCGGGCAGGCCGGCCTGTTCGTTGGCGGACATGGGGTGGTCGGCGGGCGGCGGTGCGTCCACGGGCTGGGCAGCCATCGCGGTGTTGGCGATGGCGAGCGCCAGCGCAACGGCAAGGAGCGGCTTCATGGTGATTCTCCAATAGAGTGCCCTGATTCTAGCAAATCCAGCCTTGCCCACGGGCGCGATAGCCTTATTTTGCGCCGCTTTCGCACACCGTGCGCGCGCGGCATGCGCGCAATCTGACAGACGTCGGCTGGTCAGGCCCCGATGATCAATCTTTCAGGGTTCCGTGGTAAGGTCATCTCATCAATCGAGGCGAATGAAGATGAACAACAACACCAATCAGCGCGCGGTGCAGACGCCCGCCAATGACTTCCCGACCGAGGCCTTCGACGACGCGACAGATGCCGTTACCCACCTGTCTGCCATCTACGAAGCGAACACGTCTTTTTTACGCGACGCGTTTGCGCGTTACCGGCGTAATGAACCGTTCGAGCGCCGGGTGCGCGCGTGTTACCCGTTCGTCAGGGTGTGCACCGAGGTCAATACGCATATCGATTCGCGCCGCTCGTACGGCTTCGTGGCCGGCCCCGGTGTGTTCGAAACCACCGTGACGCGGCCCGATCTGTTCGGTAACTATTATCGCGAGCAGCTGCGGCTGCTGGCCAAGAACCATCATGTGAAGATCGAAGTGGGCGTCTCGGACCAGCCTATCCCGGTTCATTTCGCGTTTGCGGAAGGCATCCATCTGGAAGGTGACCTTGATCGCGAGCGGCTGCTTGGCATCCGCGACGTATTCGATACGCCGGACCTGCGCTTGCTCGACGACCGCATCGTCAATGGCACGTACGAACCGGGAGCCGGTGAGCCGCATCCGCTTGCGCTGTTCACGGCGGCGCGGGTTGATTTTTCGCTGCACCGGCTCAAGCACTACACGGCGACTGCCCCCACGCACTGCCAGAACTACGTGCTGTACACGAACTACCAGTTCTACATTGACGAATTCGTCAAGCTGGGCCGCACGATGATGGCCCACACGGACGATGAAGATCTGCGCGCTTACCGCAGCGAGTACACGTCATTCGTCGAGCCGGGCGATGTGATCACGTACAACGAAAACCTCGGCGAGCAGGAGGTTGAAGGCACGCCGCCGCCGCGCCTGCCGCAGATGCCCGCGTATCACCTGAAGCGCGCCGATGGCAGCGGTATCACGATGATCAACATTGGCGTCGGCCCGTCGAACGCAAAGACGATCACCGACCACGTCGCCGTGCTGCGTCCGCATGCGTGGATCATGCTTGGTCATTGCGCCGGGCTGCGTAACACGCAGCGCCTGGGCGACTACGTGCTGGCGCATGGTTATGTGCGCGAGGATCACGTACTCGACGACGACCTGCCTTTGTGGGTGCCGATTCCGGCGCTCGCAGAAGTGCAGGTGGCGCTGGAGCGCGCGGTCGCACAGGTGACACAGCTCGACGGCGTCGAACTCAAGCGCGTAATGCGCACCGGCACTGTGGCGAGCGTCGACAACCGCAACTGGGAACTGCGCGATCATCGCGAGCCTGTGCAGCGTCTGTCACAAAGCCGCGCGATTGCGCTGGATATGGAGAGCGCGACGATTGCCGCGAACGGCTTCCGGTTCCGGGTGCCGTACGGCACTTTGCTTTGCGTCTCGGACAAGCCCTTGCACGGCGAACTGAAGCTGCCGGGCATGGCAGACCAGTTCTATCGGGCGCAGGTCGATCAGCATCTGCAGATCGGCGTCAAGGCGATGGAACTGCTGCGCATGAACGGCCTGCACCGTCTGCATAGTCGCAAGTTGCGCAGCTTTGCGGAAGTCGCGTTCCAGTAATGCGGCAGGCAAGCAGGTAAGACAAATAAGTCGTCAAGCAAGCCGCTGGCTTCCCGGGTGGTTCCAGGCCGGTCGGAAGAAGATCTAGCCCTAGAACTGCCCGAAGCCGGTCAGCCCAATCAGGCTCCCTGCAGCGAGCAACCACAGCGGGTGGATGCGAGTTTTAACCGCCAGCACCGCGCAAACCGCGGTGATCGCCCATGCGATCAGCGTCGTATCCGAGGCATGCGTGATCAGCGCCGCACTCGCGGCCACGAGCCCCGCGGTCACCGGCACCAGTCCCGCTTGAGCATAGCGTCGCCACGGCCGGTCCTTGAAGCGCTCCCATGCCTTCAGCGCGAGGATCGTCACGATCGACGACGGCCCAAATTTCGCCACCGAGGTCACTAGCATCCCCGCCCAGCCAGCCACGTGCCAACCCACCAGGGTGACGACCATCAGGCTCGGACCCGGCGCGGCCTGTGCCAATGCAAAGAGCGCGCTGAATTCGCTGGCGGGCATCCAATGATGCACGTCGACCACCTGACGTTGCATCTCCGGCAGGATCGTGTTGCCGCCGCCGAAAGCCAGCAGCGACAACTGGCAGAAAATGATGGCGAGTGAGATCAGAGTGTCGGTCATCGTGCGGTCCTGGAGGCGAGGTAGATGCTCAGGGGTGTGAGGACCAGCATCGTAGGCAGCAGCGGAAAGCGCAGCAGCGCGATCGCGAGAAAGCCCAGCGTGGCGATGATCGCTGCCACGGGCCTGCGCCACAGCGGCAGCACGATCTTCACCGCCATCGAGATCAGCAGCCCGGCCGCGGCAGCGGCGAGGCCTGCAAACAGATGACGGATGTGCGGATCGTTTTGCGTGTGTTCGTACAGCACGCCTAGCCCAATCACCACCAGCGACGGACCTGCGATCAGTCCGAGCAGGCCCGCGAGCGCCCCCGGCAGCCCGCGAAAGCGCATGCCGATCGCCACTGACAGGTTGATCACATTGCCGCCTGGGAGGAACTGGCACAGGCCCAGCAGATAGGTGAAGTCGGAGGCTGAGAGCCAGCGGCGCCGCTCGACGATCGCGCGCCGCGCGAGCGGCAGCGCGCCGCCAAACGAGATCAGTCCGAGGCCGAGAAAGCCGCTGAAGATCTCGCTGACGCTGGGCGGCGGCGCGAGGCCGGCGTCGGCTCCGGCTCCGGCCTGTGCGGAGGTAAGGTTTGAGTCCATGCTGTGGAGGTTAACGCCGTTTTGTTTAGAGGCAAAACGGTTTCTCGGGCGTCTCCTTGTGATCTGGAATCACAAGCATGGCCCGAAATCTTCCTCCCTTTCCGGCGCTGCGCGCGTTCGAAGCTGCGGCGCGGCGCGACGTGGCGCATGCGCCGCCGGTCGAGCAGTTTTGCCGCTGGCTGCAGGAGCAGGGCGATCAGGTTGATGAGTCGGGGCGGGACTAGTGGGGGCTTTTAACCACGAAACCACGAAGCGGATTACGGCCGCAGCGAACGCGCCCTGCCCGGTGATGCACCTGGCGCATGAGCCATCGCCAGACATCGACCAAACGAACGAAGCCGAGCGGCGGTGCGCCGCGCGGCTTTGTCGAATCGCGTCACGTCAGGACCTACAGATAGAACATCCGGTCTTCATCGGACTTCGCAGGATGCGGTTCTGCCTCGTCGCGGTCTTCGTAGAACTTCAACACCGCTTCAAGCACCTGGTCCGGATCGTCGATCACCTGCATCAGGTTCATGTCGTCCGGATTGATGAGGCCCATCGGCACCAGCGATTCCTTGAACCAGCCGAGCAGACCCTTCCAGAACTCGCCGCCCACCAGAATGATCGGCACATGGCGCGACTTCTTGGTTTGAATGAGCGTGAGCACTTCGGCGAGTTCATCCAGCGTGCCGAAACCACCCGGCATCACGATCACCGCATCCGAGTTCTTCACGAACGTGACTTTGCGCGTGAAGAAGTGGCGGAAGCGCAGCGAGATGTCTTGCCACTGGTTGCCCGACTGCTCGTGCGGTAGTTCGATATTCAGGCCCACTGACGGCGCCTTGCCCGCATGAGCACCCTTGTTGGCCGCTTCCATGATGCCGGGGCCACCGCCGGAGATCACCGCAAAGCCCGCGTCCGACAGCTTGCGCGCGATCTGCGTGGCCAGTTTGTAATACGGCGAGTTCGGTTTCAGGCGTGCCGAGCCGTAGATGCTGACGGCCGGGCGAATCTCCGAGAGGTACTCGGTCGCCTCAATAAACTCTGCCATAATCGTGAACATCTGCCACGATGCGCGGGCCTTCTTGGCCGTTGCGCGCTCTTGATCTGCGAGCGATCGCAGACTCGGAATCACTTTTCTCTTGTTCATAATGCCTGAAGAACGAATCCTGGGGACTGAGCTGGAAGGTAAGACCCTGCTATTGGTTGATGGTTCGAGTTATCTGTACCGGGCCTACCATGCGATGCCTGATCTGCGCGGACCCGATAGCGGACCTACGGGTGCGCTATATGGGATCATCAACATGTTGCGGCGCATGCGCAAGGAAGTCACAGCAGAGTATAGCGCGTGCGTGTTCGACGCCAAGGGCAAAACGTTTCGCGACGACTGGTATCCCGACTATAAGGCGAACCGTCCGTCGATGCCCGAAGACCTCGCGCAGCAGATCGAGCCGATCCACGTCGCGGTGCGTGCGCTGGGCTGGCCGTTGCTGATGATCGACGGCGTCGAAGCTGATGACGTGATCGGCACGTTGAGCGTTGCTGCGGAAAAGCGCGGCATGAACGTGATTGTCTCGACGGGGGACAAGGATCTGGCGCAGCTCGTGACGGATCATGTCACCCTCATCAATACGATGACCAACGAGACGCTCGACCGTGCCGGCGTCCTGGCTAAATTCGGTGTGCCGCCGGAGCGCATCGTCGACTACCTGTCGTTGATCGGCGATACCGTCGACAACGTGCCCGGAGTCGAGAAGTGCGGTCCCAAGACCGCGGTCAAGTGGCTCACGCAATACGAAACGCTTGATGGCATCGTCGCACACGCGAACGAAATCAAGGGTGCGGTAGGAGACAATCTGCGCAAGGCACTGGATTTTCTGCCCATGGCGCGCAAGCTCGTGACCGTGGATACGGCATGCGATATGACGCCGCATCTCACGTCCATCGAAGAGAGCCTTTCCACAAGGCCCGAAGCGCGTGACGAACTGCGCGATATCTTTGCGCGTCACGGCTTCAAGACCTGGCTGCGTGAAGTCGAAGTGGCCGAGGTCGTGGAAGGCCCGGGCGCAGGTGAGGACCTCGCACCGGTAATCGACGGCGAGCGTCATTACGACACCGTGCAAACGTGGGAACAGTTCGATACGTGGCTCGCGAAGATCAACGCCGCTGAGATCACCGCGTTCGATACGGAAACCACCGCGCTCGATCCGATGCTGGCGCAACTTGTCGGCATTTCGCTATCGGTCGAACCGAACTCCGCCGCTTATATTCCGGTTGGGCATCGCGGGCCGGACCATCCGGTGCAACTGCCGCGCGACGAAGTGCTCGCGAAGCTCAAGCCGTGGCTCGAAAGCACCGACCACAAGAAGGTCGGCCAGCATATGAAGTACGACGAGCAGGTGCTCGCCAACTACGGCATTGCAATGGACGGTATCGAGCACGATACGCTGCTGCAGTCGTATGTGCTGGAGTCGCATCGTACACATGACATGGACAGCCTCGCGCTGCGCCATCTCGGCATCAAGACGATCAAGTACGAAGAGGTCGCGGGCAAGGGCGCGGGGCAGATCGGCTTCGATGAAGTCGCACTCGCTCAGGCCGCCGAATACGCCGCAGAAGACGCGGATATCACGTTGCGTCTGCATCAGGCCTTGTATCCGCAAGTGGCGGCAGACGAGGGTTTGAAGCGCGTCTACAGCGACATCGAAGTCCCCACCTCGCGTGTCTTGCGCAAGATGGAGCGCACTGGCGTGCTGATCGACGCGGAGAAGTTGCGTCTGCAAAGCAATGAAATCGCCACCCGCCTGATCGAGCTCGAAACGCAAGCCTATGTCCTGGCCGGCGGAGAATTCAATCTCGGCTCGCCCAAGCAGATCGGGCAGATATTCTTCGAGAAGCTGCAGTTGCCGGTCGTCAAGAAGACGCCAAGCGGCGCGCCGTCAACCGATGAAGAGGTGCTGCAGAAACTGGCGGAAGATTATCCGTTGCCGAAGCTGCTACTCGAGCATCGCGGCCTGTCAAAGCTGAAGTCCACCTATACCGACAAGCTGCCGCGTATGGTCAACGCGCAGACCGGCCGCGTGCATACCAACTACGCGCAGGCCGTGGCGGTCACCGGGCGGCTCGCCTCGAACGATCCGAACCTGCAGAACATTCCCGTTCGCACTACGGAAGGTCGTCGCATTCGCGAGGCTTTCATTGCGCCGCCGGGTCACAAGCTCGTCTCTGCGGATTACTCGCAGATCGAGCTGCGCATCATGGCGCACATTTCCGGCGACGCATCGCTGCTGCGCGCGTTCGCGCAGGGCGAGGACATCCACCGCGCCACCGCGGCGGAAATCTTCAGCGTGACGCCGCTTGAAGTTTCGAATGACCAGCGGCGCGTGGCAAAGGTGATCAACTTCGGCCTGATCTACGGCATGAGCGCATTCGGTCTTGCCGCAAACCTGGGCATTACCCGCGATGCGGCGAAGCTTTATATTGACCGCTACTTTGCGCGTTATCCCGGTGTGGCGAACTACATGGACGAAACCCGCTTGAGTGCGAAGTCCAAGGGCTACGTCGAAACCGTGTTTGGCCGCCGTTTGTGGCTGCCGGAAATCAACGGGGGCAATGGGCCGCGCCGCCAGGCCGCGGAGCGCGCCGCAATCAACGCGCCGATGCAAGGTACCGCCGCCGATCTGATCAAGATGTCGATGATCGCCGTGCAGGACTGGCTTGAGGCGTCGAACACCGGCACGCGGATGATCATGCAGGTGCACGACGAACTGAT
>JBEKNG010000211.1:0-8314 GCA_049523075.1 Paraburkholderia sp. | reverse complement strand
TATCGAATATCCGGACGAGCGCAAGGAACCGGACGAGCGGCGCCTGCGCATCGTCGAGGCATACGGCAACAACCTGCAGCGGGTCACGCTCGACCTGCCGGTGGGCCTCCTCACCTGCATCACGGGAGTTTCCGGCTCGGGCAAGTCGACGCTCATCAACGACACGCTGTATCACGCGGTCTCGCATCACCTGTACGGCTCGTCGGCGGAGCCTGCGCCATACGAATCGATCGAAGGCCTCGAGCACTTCGACAAGGTCATCAACGTCGACCAGTCGCCGATCGGCCGCACGCCGCGCTCGAATCCGGCCACCTACACTGGCCTGTTTACCCCGATCCGCGAGCTGTTCGCGGGCGTGCCGGCCTCGAAGGAGCGCGGCTACGATCCGGGCCGTTTCTCGTTCAACGTGAAGGGCGGCCGCTGCGAAGCGTGCCAGGGCGACGGCGTGCTGAAAGTGGAAATGCACTTTCTGCCGGACGTGTACGTGCCTTGCGACGTTTGCCACGGCAAGCGCTACAACCGCGAAACGCTCGACGTGCATTACAAAGGTAAAAATATCAGCGAAGTGCTCGAACTGACGGTCGAGAACGCGTACGAGTTCTTCAAGCCGGTGCCGGTGGTGGCGCGCAAGCTGAAAACGCTGCTGGACGTGGGCCTTGGCTATATCCGTTTGGGACAGTCGGCCACCACCTTGTCGGGCGGCGAAGCGCAGCGGGTCAAACTTTCGCTGGAACTGAGCAAGCGTGACACCGGTCGCACTCTATACATCCTTGACGAGCCGACCACCGGGCTGCACTTCCACGACATCGCGCTGTTGCTCGAAGTGATTCACCGTTTGCGAGATCAGGGTAATACCGTGGTGATCATCGAGCATAATCTCGATGTAATCAAAACTGCCGACTGGCTGATCGACCTCGGCCCGGAAGGGGGCGCCGGCGGCGGTCAGATCATCGCCCAAGGCACGCCAGAGCAAGTGGCGAACTCGAAGGCAAGTTTTACCGGTCGATACCTGGCGCCGCTGCTGAAGCGTGACGCCGCCAAAAAGTGATGGTGCAAACCCTGGGTTGGAGACTGAAATAAGCCATGACCAAGCGTAACGAGGCGCCCGAAGATGGGCAGGTGCAGGA
Source organism: Paraburkholderia sp. (assembly GCA_049523075.1). GTDB lineage: Bacteria > Pseudomonadota > Gammaproteobacteria > Burkholderiales > Burkholderiaceae > Paraburkholderia. The sequence continues at coordinate 7,187 of JBEKNG010000211.1, read as the reverse complement.
TCTGCGCCCTCGCCCGGTCAGGCTGACGAGCGACATGAGCCTGCCCAAACTGTCTGCGGTCGAGATTGGCAGTTACCTGCTGATGCTGTTCGGCATGTGGGCCGTCCTCAATCTCAGGCTGCTCGGCGCGTTGCTGGCCGGACTGCTGGTGTACCAGCTCATCCAGACGATCGCCCCGCGCATCGAAAAGCACATGTCCAGCCAGCGCGCGCGCTGGCTCTCGGTGGTGATCCTCGCAGTGGTGATCGTCGGCGTGCTGACGGGGCTCGTGATCGGCATCATCGATCATTTCGAGGGCGACGTGCCGAGCGTGCAGATGCTGCTCGACCAGGCCATGCAGCTGATCGACGAGGCGCGCGGCCGGATTCCGCAGTTCGTCGCCAACTATCTGCCGGTCGATACCGATCAGATGAAAGCGCGCGCAACCGAGTTGATGCAAACCCATGCCAGCATGCTGCAGCAGGGCGGCAAGAACGTGGCGCGGGTCTTCACGCATATCCTGATCGGCATGATCATCGGCGCGATCATCGCGGTCGGCGCGCAGAAAACGATGCAGCGCCTGCCGCTATCCACCGCGTTCGTCACCCGGGTGACCCGTTTTGCCGACGCCTTCCGCCGCATCGTCTTCGCCCAGGTGAAGATTTCGGCGATCAACGCGGTGTTCACCGGCATCTTCCTGATGGTTTTTCTGCCGATCTTCCACGACCGGCTGCCGCTGTCGAAGACGCTCATACTCGTGACGTTTATCGTCGGCTTGCTGCCGGTGATCGGCAACCTGATCTCGAACACCATCATCGTCGCCGTGGCGCTCTCTGTGAGCTTTCCGGCGGCCTGCATGTCACTCGTGTTCCTGATCCTGATCCACAAGCTGGAATACTTCCTGAATGCGAAGATCGTCGGCGGCCAGATCGAGGCCCGCGCTTGGGAACTGCTGGTGGCGATGCTGATCATGGAAGCGGCGTTCGGCATTCCGGGCGTGATCGCCGCCCCGATCTTCTACGCGTATATCAAGCGGGAATTGATCTATCTGCGGCTGGTTTGACGGCTTGATGACCTGATCGGATGCCTCACCAGAGCGCCCCGGAGCACACCGGGCCAAATATAAAAGGCCGCCAGTCTCAATGACCGGCGGCCTTCTTTTTTGGCCAACGCTTTCAGCAGGATCCGATCAGCGGAACACCACCGTCTTGCTGCCGTTCAGCACAACGCGATGTTCGACATGCCACTTCACCGCGCGCGCCAGCGTCACGCATTCGACGTCGCGGCCAATCGCGGTCAGTTGATCCGGCGTCATGCTGTGGTCGACGCGCTCCACTTCCTGCTCGATGATCGGGCCTTCGTCCAGATCGGTCGTCACATAGTGCGCGGTGGCGCCAATCAGCTTCACGCCGCGGTCGAACGCCTGGTAGTACGGCTTCGCGCCCTTGAAGCTAGGCAGGAACGAGTGATGGATATTGATCGCACGGCCGGCGAGGCGCTCGCACAACTGCGGCGAGAGGATCTGCATGTAGCGCGCGAGCACCACCAGATCGGCCTGGTGCTCGTCGATCACTTCGAGCACGCGCGCCTCCTGCGCCGCCTTCCCCTCCGGCGTTGACGTTATCAGCGGGAAATGGTGGAACGGAATGTCGTAGCTCGCCGCCAGTTGATAGAACTCCTTGTGGTTCGAGATGATCGCCGGAATCTCGATGCCAAGCTGGCCGGTACGGTAGCGGAACAGCAGGTCGTTCAGGCAATGACCGATCTTCGACACCATGATCACCACGCGCGGCTTCACCGTCGCGTCGTGCAACTCCCAGCGCATGCCGAACTGTTCCCCGAGCGTGCCGAATGCCGTGCGCAGCGCTTCCAGACCCGGATCGCCACCCACCTGCTGGAAATGCACGCGCATGAAGAATTCGCCGGTATGGCTGTCGCCGAACTGCGCGGAGTCGAGAATGTTACTGCCGCGCTCGAACAGGAAACCCGATACCGCGTGGACAATGCCGGGCCGGTCGGCGCAGGACAGTTTGAGGATAAAGCTGTGATCGGTCGACATGACCTGGGTGACTCCCTTCTTCAAGGCGTAATTCGTTGGTCGCGTTATGCGGCGGCCGGCGGCTCGAACAGCGCGTCGATCCCCGCGCAGTCCTCGGCATCGATCCAGCGACGCCGCAGCAGGCAATCGAGTGTCGCGAGGCTGGCATCGACCGTCATGGCGTCTTCTTCGATCCAGCGCGCCACTTCATCGATACGCGCCAGCCGGTGTTCGCCCACTTCTCCATCCTGATTGCACGGCGCAAAATCCGCCGGCAACGCCAGGTCGTAGATAAAAATCTGTTCGGCCTGGGTACCCTCCGGTAAGGATTGCAGTACATGCACCGTGCGCCCTGCCGCGGCGCGCGCGGCGATCTCTTCAGGGATGCCGGCTTCTTCCCAGCACTCCTTGACAATCGTCGCTTCGATCCCGAAGCCCCAGCCTATCCCGCCTGCGACTACGTTATCCAGCATATTTGGGTCAGTGGCCTTGGTGTCGCTGCGGCGCGCAATCCACAATTGCGGTGCGCCATCCGAGTATTCTACGACGCCGTTCAGATGCACCGCGTAGGTCATGGTGCCGAAGAAGCGCGACGCCGCGCGTTCGATATACGCGAGCGGCGGTGCGTCGAACGCATTACGGATTGCGTAGGTCTCGTCACGCCAGCCGGGAATGCGGCCCTCCGCGGCCAGCGCACCGATCACGGCGCCGAGCGCCGCGCTGCGCATATCCACGGTGTTGTAGCGGGACGATAACGCTACGCGCCTGGCGTCGATATCGAAAACGTCGGGCCAGCGGGCCAGCAACGGCACGTCCGTCGAACGGATCCAGCCAACCTGCTGGGCGTCGATCCAGAAAGGCTGATGTGCCTGCGCATCGAAGCGCCGCGCTTTGGTAATACAGGGCAAGGTCATGAATGCTCCAACTGCACGGCAAGGCACGCCGGGCAGGTCAAGTCAGAAGCGCGTTCCAGCGTATCAGTGGCGTCAATCGCGTTAGTCACGCAGCGCCACGCGAATGCCGATCGCGATAAAGGTCGCGCCCGCCAGCCGGTCGAGCCACACGCCGACACGCGGACGGCGCTTGAGCCAGCCGCCGATCATCCCGGCGCACACGCCGAACAGCGAAAACACCACCACCGTCTGCAGCATGAACAGCAGGCCCAGTTCGAGCATCTGCACCGGCACGCTCTGCACGCCATGCGGCTCGATGAACTGCGGCAGGAACACGAGGAAGAACAGCGTCACCTTCGGGTTCAGCATGTTGCCGAACACGCTTTGCCGGAACACCGACCACAGCGGTTGAGCCGGACGCTCATGAGCCGTGGCGAGCCCCTGGCTGCGCAACGCCTTGATACCGATCCAGATCAGGTAAGCGGCGCCGGCGTACTTGATGGCCTGAAACGCGATGGGCGACGAGCGCAGCAACGCGGCGACGCCCAGCGTGGCGAGCGTCGTGTGAAACGTGATGCCCGCCGCAAAGCCGAGTGCCGCGACGAGCCCCGCGGCGCGGCCCTGCGAAATGCCGCGTGCCAGCACCTGCAGGTTGTCCGGGCCGGGAGCCATCGTGATCGCTATCGACGTGGCGAGGAACAGCAGGAAATTGGGCATGTGTCTTTCCTCATCGCGATTGTGTTGCCGAGTGATTGAAGCGCGGTCGAAGCACCGGCGGCACCAGCAGCACCGGGCGTCCGCCAGCGGCCTAGTGGCCGCTAAACTCGGTCAAGGTAAACAGCGGCAGACCAGCCGAGCGCAACCGCGCAGATCCGCCCAATTCCGGCAGATCGATGATAGCCGCCCCTTCGATCACCTCCGCGCCCAGCCGCTCGAGCAGCTTCTTGCCGGCCATCATGGTGCCACCGGTGGCGATCAGGTCGTCGACGATCACAATCCGATCACCCGGCGCGCACGCGTCGGCGTGGATCTCGACCGTGGCCGTGCCGTATTCGAGTTCGTACGACTGCGATTCCGTCTTGTAAGGCAGCTTGCCCTGCTTGCGAATCGGAATGAAACCCAGGTTCAGTTCGTACGCCAGCACCGGTCCGATGATAAAACCACGCGCGTCGAGCCCGGCGATGTAGTCGAGCTTCGCGTCAATATAGCGCTGCACGAACAGGTCGATCAGCACCCGAAAGGTCTTCGGATGCTGCAGCAGCGGCGTGATATCGCGAAACTGCACGCCGGCCTGCGGCCAGTCGGACACGGTGCGAATCTGGCTTTTGACGAACGCAGCCGCGTCGAGCGGCGCGCTCGCAAGCGCGTTGGACATGATGACTCCAGACGGATCCCCGGGGATCCTGGTAAAAGACTTAAGAACCTCGCGGCGACTTGGCGGCACGTGCCTTGTATCCCACCCACACGTGCCACGGCCCGCTGCCGCATACTGATTTACGGCTGATTGATGCCGCCGCCCGTTTCAGACGGTCGTTGCGCCCGCCCGGCGGTGCTTCGACAACCGCTCTTCGGCTTCGGCGAGCGCTTCGGGCAAACCGCGCAGCACGACGATGTCGCTCGCGCGCAGCTTGGTCGACGGGTCCGGCTCCACGCCGCGAATGCCGTGGCGGCGGATCGCCGTCACGTCGACGCCCAGCTCGAACAGACCGACCTCCGCCAGCGTGCGGCCCACCGCGTCCGCGTTCTCGTCGACCGGCACCGATTGTAGTCGCACCTGCTCGTGACTGTCGTCGTCGCCCACGTCGTCGGCGCCGTGGAAATAGCCGCGCAACAGACTATAGCGCTCGTCGCGCATCTCTTCGACACGCCGCACCACCCGTCGCATCGGCACGCCCATCAGCACCAGCGTGTGCGAAGCGAGCATCAGGCTGCCTTCGACGATCTCCGGAATCACCTCGGTCGCGCCGGCAGCGAGCAGCTTTTCGAGGTCGGCGTCGTCGACGGTCCGCACGATGACCGGCAGCGTCGGCTCCAGTTCATGGATGTTGTGCAGCACGCGCAGCGCCGACGGCGTATTGGCGTAGGTGATCGCCACCGCCGCCGCCCGGTGGATACCGGCAGCAAGCAGGGATTCGCGCCGCCCGGCATCGCCGAACACCACCGTCTCGCCGGCCGCTGCAGCCGCGGCCACCCGGTCGGGATCAAGGTCAAGCGCGACATACGAGAGACCCTCGTGCTCGAGCATGCGCGCAAGGTTCTGCCCGGCCCGTCCATAACCGCAGATGATCGTGTGGCCGCTTTGCTTCAGGCTTTGTGTAGCGATGCGCGTCATCTGCAAGGACTGCATCATCCATTCAGTCGACGACAGGCGCAGCACAATGCGATCCGCGTTCTGGATCATGAACGGCGCGGCCAGCATGGACAGCAGCATCGCGGCGAGGATCGCCTGCAGGAAGGTGGGGTCCACCAGATGCTTGTCGAGAATCAGGTTCAGCAGCACAAAGCCGAATTCGCCGGCCTGAGCGAGGCCGATGCCGGTACGCATCGCCACGCCCGGCGACGCGCCGAAGAGGCGCGACAGCGCGGTGATCATGATGAGCTTCAGCAGGATCGGGCCGAGCAGGAAGGCCAGCACGATCAACGGATGTGTCCAGATCACCACCGGATTGAGCAGCATGCCGGTGGTGACAAAGAAGAGGCCCAGCAGCACGTCACGAAACGGCTTGATGTCTTCCTCAACCTGATGCCGGTAAGGCGTCTCGGCGATCAACATGCCGGCGATAAATGCGCCCAACGCTAGCGACAGGCCGAATTTATCCGTGATGAACGCCGCCCCGAGCGTAACGAGCAGCAGGTTCAGGATGAACAGCTCCTGCGAGCGGCGCCGCGCCACCACATTGAACCAGCGCGTCATGAACTTCTGCCCGACGATCAGCAGCAAGGCCAGCGCGACGACAATCTTCACCGCCGCGAGTCCGAGCGCCGTCATCATGCTACGGGAATCGCCGCCCAGCGCCGAGATGATGATCAGGAGCGGCACCACTGCCAGATCCTGAAACAGCAGCACGCCGAAGATATTGCGGCCGTGTTCAGTCTCGATCTCGAGCCGTTCCGCCAGCATCTTGCTGACGATTGCCGTGGATGACATGGCGAGCGCCCCGCCCAGCGCGACGCTGCCCTGCCACGTGATATGCACCCAGCGCTCCAGCACGAAGCCGAGCCCCACCGCAACCGCCACCGTGCCGATCACCTGCAGCAGGCCGAGGCCGAACACCAGCCGGCGCATCGAACGCAGCTTGGCGAGCGAAAACTCCAGGCCGATCGAGAACATCAGGAACACCACCCCGAACTCGGCCAGGTTCTGCGCACCTTTCGAATCCGGAACGATACCGAACGCATGCGGCCCGACGATGATCCCCACCGTCAGGTAGCCGAGCATGGGCGGCAGGTTCAGGAAACGGAAAACGACGACGCCCGCCACCGATGCCAGCAGCAGGAACAGCGTCATTTCGAGCGGGGAAATCATCTGAAAGCGTCCTGGTTCGTCGACATAACCATCGCACGCAAAGCGCCGTGCGACAAGGTTGAGGGGCCGGTGAGGGCGGCGGCCGGGCACAGCCGTCCCGGCGCGGCGAACAAACGCCTTTGCTATACTCCGCGAATGATAGCGAAAATCAATGGCGATCGGGCACTTGCGCTCGCTCGCAACGTGCTCGACATCGAAGCGGACGCCGTGCGCGCGCTTCGCGATCAACTCGACGATGGTTTCGTCGAGGCGATCGATTTCATCCTTGGCTGCCGTGGGCGCGTCGTCGTCTCCGGCATCGGCAAATCCGGCCACGTGGCCCGCAAGCTGGCGGCAACGTTCGCCAGCACCGGCACGCCCGCGTTTTTTGTGCATCCGGCGGAGGCCAGCCATGGCGATCTCGGCATGGTCACCTCGGACGACGTGTTCGTGGCCATGTCGAATTCGGGGGAGTCCGAAGAGCTGATGGCGATTCTGCCGATCATCAAGCGCCTCGGCTCCAGGCTGATCGCGATTACCGGCAAGCCGGGCTCGAGTCTCGCGCAACTGGCCGACGTGCATCTGAACGCCGGGGTCGCGAAAGAAGCCTGCCCGATGAATCTCGCGCCGACCGCCAGCACGACCGCCGCGCTCGCGCTCGGCGACGCGCTGGCAGTGGCGGTGCTGGACGCCCGCGGGTTCGGACCGGACGACTTCGCCCGTTCGCATCCGGGCGGCGCGCTCGGCCGGCGCCTGCTCACCTATGTACGCG
>JBEKNG010000210.1:0-8314 GCA_049523075.1 Paraburkholderia sp. | reverse complement strand
CCGGCCTCCGGTTCAACGCCGATCACCTTGCAGTTCGGGCTCAACTCGGCCGCCGCCAGCGCGCCGCCGGCCAGCAACCCGCCGCCGCCCAGGCACACGAACAGCAGATCGAGCGGACCGGTTTCCTCGATCAGTTCCGTCACGGCCGTGCCCTGCCCTGCAATCACATGCGGATGGTCGTAGGGCGGAATCAGCGTCATGCCGCGCTCACGCGCTAGCCGCTGGCCGATCGCTTCGCGATTTTCCCTGTAGCGATCGTAGATGATCACTTCCCCGCCGTAGCTCTGCGTGGCGGCCACCTTCGCCGCGGGCGCGTCGTGGGGCATGACGATCGTTGCGCGAATCCCCTCGAGACGCGCCGACAGTGCGATGGCCTGTGCATGGTTGCCCGACGAATAAGTCAGCACGCCGGCCTCCCGCTGCGCATAGTCGAAGTGCGACACCGCGTTATAAGCGCCGCGAAACTTGAACGCGCCCATGCGCTGGAAATTCTCGCATTTGAAGTAGATCGACGCGCCGGTACGTTCATTGGCCGTGACGGACGTGAGAACCGGCGTGCGATGGGCGACGCCCTCAAGACGCGCAGCGGCATCGACGACATCGACATAGGTCGGAGCGGGGAGTACTTGCATGAGCGGGGAACTCCGAAGCGGTGGGATCGGAAGGCATTCTCCCAGCTTCGGCCCGAAAACGAAAACGGCGCAACGCGGCAATCAAGCCTGAGTTACGCCGTTGCGATGGTTTATGCGCTGCGGGCTAAGTCCCGGAGCGCACCTCGCGTGCGCGGTTGTTAGCGGCGATAGTAGCCGTGCCCATAACCATGGCCGTAACCGCGGCCATAGTAGCCGCGGTGGTAGTACCCACCACGATAGCCGCCGTAGTACCCGTACCCACCGCCAACCACGACGACAGGCGGAGCATAGACCGGCGGCGGCGCGTAATACACCGGCGGCGCCGCATAAACGGGATAAGCGGGCGCCACCGGAATGCCAATCCCGATACCGACGGACACGTGCGCCTCCGCAGTGGTGGCGAAGCCCACACCCAGTGCAGCGGCAACAACAAGCGGAATGATCTTTTTCACTTTTCTTCTCCAAGCGCGGCCGGATGACCGTGTCGCATGACGTGCATGCTATGGAAACCAATGTATCGAAAAAGGATCGCCACCGCTGTGCGCATTTGTTGCAAATTGCAATCGGTGTGTAGACGCTGAAATACGCAGCAATGTGTTGCTGCGGGCGAGGAACCCGCAACATCTCGATGACCAAGGGTTTGCGCGGGGTCAGAGGTCAGTCGCTGTGAGTTTACCGGACGGAGGCCCGTCGGCGCGTCAATATCGGTAATCTTTAATTACAAATTCACTTCAGTCTGCGCACGCTGTAGGCCGGTCGAAACGCAGCAAAACGCGAATGCAGCGCCGTAAACGGAAAATGCCCGGCGCGACGGCCGGGCATTTTTTCCCTTTGAGGGACAAATCTTCAACCGACTTTTACATATGTGAACTCGCGTGTGACATTGGGTGGCACGTAGGCGCCGCTAATCTTGACGCGCGGCGTCAGGCGCTTTCTTTGATCCCACCAGCGGCGGCGCTGCGAATGAGTCAAGAACCGCAAGTGCTTTCGGTAAGAAAAGATGCTCATGGTGACCTCCCGAATCTGGACTGCGAGACAGAAAAAACTCCCAACAGCAACTTCGAACTTCATCGACCAAATTCATTGTGAGCAGTTTCTGGGCCTGCGGGGTTCACGCGGACGGATAATTCGCCGTGCGCGCCATATCGCGCTGAAATTGATCTGAAGAAAGCGCCGTGACACCCATGGCGCCGTCCAGCCTGCGCAGCGCGAGGCAAGGCCCTCGGCTCGCGAGCGCTGAATGAATGCGCGATACTCCTGATTTCCTTCATGTTCATAGTGCCGCCCGGAGCCGGAACCATGTCCCAGTCCTCTTTGCCGCGTCTCGGCTTCATCGGCGCGGGGCGCCTTGCGCGGTGCCTTGCGCTTGGCTTCACCCGTGCCGGTTATGCGGTCACGGCGATTGCGAGCCGCACGCCGGAATCGGCCCGCCGGCTCGCCAATCAGATCCAGCAATGTGCGGCGTACGACGATCCGCAACAGGTCGTGGACGCCGCCGATGTGGTCTTTCTATCCGTTCCCGACGACAGCATCGGTTCGACGGCGAACACTTTGCGCTTCAATACCTCACCCGGCTCGAGCGGGCGCTTACGCGCGCTGGTGCATTGCAGCGGCGCCTCGCCGGTGGAACTGCTCGCGGCGGCGCAGTCGCAGGGCGCATCGATCGGTGGTTTTCACCCACTGTACCTGTTTAGCGGCGATCTCGCAGATATCGAGCGGATCAGCGGCTGCTCCATCACCATCGAGGCCGATCCCGCACTCAAGGAAGCGCTCACGGCGCTAGCGCTGGCGCTGCGCTGCCATCCGCTGTCGATTCCGGCCGGCGGGCGCATGCTCTACCACGGGGCAGCCCATTACGCGGCCAGCTTTGTACTGTGCAGCCTCGCCGAATGCGTGACGCTTTGGCGCACCCTTGGTTTTGCCGAAGAAGACGCGCTGCGCGCGCTCTTGCCGATGCTGACCGGGACGATCCAGACGGCCCGCGACAAAGGCTTGCCGGGCGCCCTCGCCGGTCCCGTGTCGCGCGGCGATACCGGCGTCGTGCGCAAGCAGCTCGCACTGCTGGAAGCGCTTGGCGGCGACCATGCAGCGCTGTATGGGCTGATGAGCCGACGGGCGGTGGCACTGGCGCGCCGTCGCGCCACGCCGCCTGCCTCGATCGACGCCATCGGGGAGGCCGTCGAAGAATCGCTTGCGCGATCGTTGAATCAGGCGTCCGCGGGTACTAGCGTCAAGTAAGCCGTGATAATGTGACGACCGGCGCAGCGCGCAATCCGCCTGCGCCTCGCTCCGGGACCCATCGACGAGAACGCATAATGATCAAGGTCAGCATCCTCTATCCGTACCGAGAAAACGGCAAATTCGACGTGGAGTATTACTGCGGCACGCACATGCCGCTTGCGGCAAAGCTTTTAGCCGGCCGCCGGCACGCTGCTCGCCGACATTCCGAACTACACCGACGTCGGTAACGGCTCGATCCTGGTCAGCGAAATCAAGGTCACGGTCTAGCCCAATTTGCACTCATTTTCATTTTGCAGTGCGGCTTCGGCCTGGCTGGTTCACAGGATCACAAGGCCCGATCGATCCGCTGTGACCTGCGGACCTGCCGCCGCGAGCCGGGGGAAGGCAAACGCACAGTACGCGAACTTATGAACACGCTGGCGTGCCCACAGTGGCGTGCCGGCGCCCGGCGCCCGGATTCCACCGGGCGCTACCCTGAAGGAAAGGACACGAGATGTTCGGCGATATCGCCCGTTTTCTGCTCAATACCGTTTTCACGCTGTTCGGCGCGGCGCTGCTTTTGCGCGCATGGCTGCAAGTCGTCCGCCTGCCTCCGTATAACCCGGTCTCGAACGCCGTGCTGCACGCCACCAATTGGATCGTGCTGCCGCTACGGCACGTCGTGCCCAGTACGCGCAGGATCGATTGGGCAAGCATCCTCGCCGCGCTGATCGCTGCCGTCGTCTATGTGGTGCTGATGGTGGCCGTGACCGGAGTGGATCCGCTCACGCTGTGGCCGAGCTTGCTGATCGTCGCGCTGCTGACAGTCATCAAGTGGGGGCTCAACCTGATCATCTGGTTGACCATCCTGATGGCGCTGCTGTCGTGGCTCAATCCGCGCTCGCCGGCCATGCCGATTCTGTTTCAGCTCACCGCGCCGTTTCTGAATCCGCTGCGCCGTGTGATCCCGAATCTCGGCGGCATCGACCTGTCACCGATCCTGTTGTTCGTGATCGTGCAGGTGCTGTTGATGATCGTCACGCGGGCCGCCGTGCAACTGACGTATTTCGTCATCTGAACGATTGGCGAGGTCGCGGCTCCGTGCCGGGACCTCGCGCGGCCTGGCGCGTCAGAACCGGTAGCCGACGCCGGCCAGATAGATGTCGCTGACCTTGTCGTAGGTTGTCATGGCCCGGTTCCATGAGACCCGCGCGGTCCAGTGTTCCGTCACGTTATACCCGGCGGACATGGTCAGCAGGATCGACACGCGGCCGCCTGTGTCCGGGCCGCCCGGACTCCGGTGCGTATCGACCGCGTAGTAAGGCCCGGCGCCGACACCCAGAGCCAATTTATCGTCGAAGAAACAGCGGCGCACCCACGCCTGGGCCGCTACGCCATCGCGCGTGTTGAGCGACGTGTGGGCTTCGTTGATCCAGCTCAGCGTGCCGCCGAAATAAGCGCCGAAGCCGTGCCGGTATTCCACGCTTTCAGCCACCGCGCCCGGTGAATTCAGGCTATTCACTTCAGTCCAGCCCACGAGCGAGGTGATCTGATTGCCACTCGAAACGCTCTGGCTTGTGCCGCCGGTGAGCACCCCACGGCCGTTCGGCGCATCCAGTTCGTAACCCACGCCGAAAAGGATGCTGGTGGTCTTGTAGCTTTGCGTTGCCAGCACCTGGTTGACGCAACTGATAGAAGAACCGTTCGTCCGTATACCACGTGGCCGACAGGCTCAGGATGGCCGCCCAGCCATGACCATCGATGTAAGCCTGTCGTCGTCTTCGGCAATCGTGTCGAAGAAATTGTAGATACCGACGCCTGCCGCTAGAGAAAGCCGTCGATCGAAGAACGACGCGCGGCGCCAGTATTGCACCGCAGCGCCGTCGCGGTGGTTATCCTGGAGATGCCCTTCATTGATCCACGAATAGCTGATCGCGTTGTATTCATCGAGCACCTGCAGATACGTAAAGCCCCACGTGTATGTCGCCTCGCCGGGCGCGTCGGCGCGCATCCGTGCCTACTCCTGCCGGATTTGCCTAAATGACCCGAACTCGCGTAAAATGGCGCGCTCTGCGGGCGTCGTATAATGGTAATACCCTAGCTTCCCAAGCTAGAGCCGTGGGTTCGATTCCCATCGCCCGCTCCACATTCAGCTGACCCTCAGCGGAATTCCAGCACGAGAGCCGCCTTCAAGAAGGCGGCTTTTTCGTACTGAGGGCGGAAACGTGTGGCGACCGGTGCGGTCATGCCTTCCGGTGCACGCAGCCCCCGCCGCCCTCACCCTTGCCGCTACCCTTGTAGCCATCGAAGATGATCCACGATCCGAACCAAGCCGGCCAGCCAGGTGAGCTTCCCCAGACCGCCGACGACGCGAATCTCGAACCGTCCGCGCCACAAGCTGAAGGCGGCGACGCAGCGAACGAGTCAAACGATCCGAAAGAAGCCCTGCGCTTGCGTCGCATCCGCAGCTTCGTCACGCGCGCCGGGCGTGTCTCGACTGGCCAGCGCCGGGCGATGGACGAGTTCGGTCCGCGCTTCGTAATGCCCTATGCGCCGCAGCAACCCGATTGGGACGCGGTGTTCGGCCGCGCAGCTCCGCGCGTGCTGGAAATCGGCTTCGGCATGGGCGCGACGACGGCTGAAATCGCCGCGCATCGTCCGGGCGACGATTTTCTCGGCGTCGAGGTTCATGAACCGGGCGTCGGCGCCCTGCTCAAGCTGATGGGCGAGCAGCAACTGTCGAACATCCGCATCATCCAGCACGATGCAGTCGAAGTACTCGAGCACATGATCGCGCCAGACAGCCTCGATGGCGTGCACATCTTTTTCCCCGATCCGTGGCACAAGGCGCGTCATCACAAGCGCCGTCTGATTCAGCCGAAGTTCGTCGCTCTGCTCGTATCGCGCCTGAAACCGGGCGCGTATCTCCACTGCGCCACAGACTGGCAAAACTACGCCGAACAGATGCTTGAGGTGCTGGGCGCGGACCCCGCGCTCAAAAACACGGCAGATGGCTATGCACCGCGCCCCGACTATCGTCCGGTGACGAAATTCGAGCGCCGCGGCCTACGGCTTGGTCATGGTGTCTGGGATCTGGTCTTCACGCGGCGCAACGGCACGGCTTAAGAGGTCCAAGGAGAGCGCGTTACTCCGACCAGTCCAGCACGTCGCTATATCCGAGAAGCAGGATCAGCAAACCAAACGCGATCCGATACCACGCGAACACCGTGAAATCATGCGCCGCGATGTAGCGCAGCAACCAGCGCACGCAAGCGAAGGCACTGACGAACGCGGCGACAAAACCCAACGTGAACATCCCCAGCGCATCTGCCGTTAGCAGATGCCAGCCCCGGAACAACTCAAAGGCTGTCGCGCCGAAAATAATCGGCATGGCGAGGAAAAAAGAAAACTCCGTGGCCACCCGCCGCTCGAGGCCGAACAACATGCCGCCGATGATCGTCGAGCCGGAGCGCGACATGCCCGGAATCAGCGCGAAACACTGCGCCAAGCCGACCTTCAGCGCGTCGAGCGGGCTCAGGGCGTCAACCGACTGCACGCGCGGCGGCATGGCGCCGCGTGCTCGCTGCCGCGCTTCCGCCCACAGGATCACGAGGCCGCCCGCCACCAACGCATAGGCAACCGGCAGTGGCGAAAACAGCGCGGCCTTGATGGCCTTCTCGAAGAGCAATCCGAGTACGACCGCCGGAATAGTTGCAATCACCACGTTGAGCGCAAAGCGCCGCGCGTCAGACCGCGAAGGCAAACCGGTCAGGACGCTGCCGATCCGCCGGCGATACTCCCAGCACACGGCCAGAATCGCGCCGAGCTGAATCACGACATCGAAGGTCTTGGCGTACTCGCCGTTGAAATCCAGCAGATTGCCGACGACGATCAAATGCCCCGTACTCGACACCGGCAAAAATTCAGTCAGGCCTTCGACAATCCCGAGTATCAGCGCCTTGCCAGCCAGTAACCAGTCCATCTATCCCTCTCATGGTCAACGGTTGTCGAATCAGGGCTGGTCCAGCAAGCAACGCGCGGCCCTGGCGGCCGCACGCGCGTCATTTCTCGACGATCTGCACGCGTATGCCGTTTGTAAGGATTGTGATTGTACCGGGTTCGTAGTTCACGCCCGCGAATTGCAGTTGCTCGGGCTTGAAGGTGTAGATGGGGTAGTTGGTCAGCAGCTGGGTGGCGAGCACGGCCGCCGCGGCGTTGATCTGCTGCGTGTAGGCCTGCGCGTCACCACTGACATTGACACTGTCGACGTTCGGCGACTTCAGCACCACGGACTTGCTGGCCTCGTCATAAGCGAGTTCGCTCGACAACGTGAACACGCCGTCCACCGGCTGACGCAGGAACGGGCTGGCGAGGTGCGCGTCGAGCTTCACGGAGACGCGGTTGCTATCCGGCAGGAAGCCGATCACGGGATTGGTCAGCTCAACGTTGAAGACCTGCGAAATCGTCCGCTGATACGGGAATTTGCGCTGCACGGCCTCCTGCACCTGCTGCTGCGAGAACGTGTAATGCGACGGGATGAACGGAAAGGTCGACGCCGCGCAAGCCGCTAGCGACAACGTAATCGCCGCAGCCGCACTGGCCACGAGCAGGAATCGGCGCCGGGTCGGCGCAACGGGTTGAGTCATGCACATTCTCCTGTTGAAACAGCCCCGTTGCGGGGATCGAACCATGGTTGTGAATTAGCGCGGCAATGCGGTTAGCGGCAGGTGTGAAGCGGCGCTGGATCAGCCACGCAGCCGGCCGTGCGCGGCGGGTTGCGTCAGCGTTTCAAGCTGGGTAAGCCAGGCGAGCGCCTCAGTGCGTGTCGTGCCGCACATCTCGCCCTGCGGTTGCAGGCCGGAGCAGCACGCCGGACGGTCGGGCTCGCCGAAGATCGCACAGCGCAGATCGTCGCCGAGCTGCACGCAGCGCACGCCCGCCGGCTTGCCATACGGCATACCCGGAATTGGGCTCGAGATCGACGGCGCGATACAGCACGCGCCACAATCCGGGCGGCACGCGTGACCGGCCACATTAAACGGAGATTCGACAGTCACCACACTCTTCCTGAAACACCCCAACACTCGCACCCGTGCCCATGCGACACGCCAACCCTGCATTGTGCCATTGCCCCGCGTGCGACCTCCTAACACAATGCGTGCCGCACGCGTCACGGGGTTTCACTCGATCGGCGTCGGTCTGACCTACGGATAGTTACCAGGCAGCTTGCCCGGCGCGGCATTTTCGGACATAATCTGCGTCTCCCGCCGCGCGCAGTCCTATGCGCACGTGTCGCAAGACAAGCCCAGGTGGTGAAACAGGTAGACGCAGGGGACTCAAAATCCCCCGCCGCAAGGCGTGCCGGTTCGAGTCCGGCCCTGGGCACCAATCTCAGCAGTATCGCAACGGCCGCTCTCAAGCGGCTTTTTGCATTTGCGCTCAATCAGATTAAGTGCGCTGTT
>JBEKNG010000209.1:0-8346 GCA_049523075.1 Paraburkholderia sp. | reverse complement strand
GGCCGCCAAGCGCGTCGTTGCGGCCTGCAGGCGCGTTGATGCTCAATGCCGGGGTAGATTTGTTGCCGCCGTGGGCGCAGGAAATGCTCGGCTTCGACACCTTGGCCGGCCTGCGCCGGGCGCTCGTCAGACCGGGGGTAAAGCTGGTCGCACCGGTGATTCGCTGGGCGCTGACCAACGGCGTATCGAAGCGGGCGCGGCGGCGGGTGGCGGCAGCGCGGGGCTAGACAGACATCATCACGCGAGGTTCGCGATCTGGGCGAATCTGAATCGATCCGCTCAACGACCCGGTTCTGGAATCCGCCGTAACGTGTCGTCGTCGCTCGGCGTATCCAGATGCGAAATGTCCGCCCACGACACCACCTTCCCCTTCCCGCCATCAAAATCCACCACGTTGATGCTCGTATTGAGCAACGCATAGTCGCGTGGCACCTCGAGCGTCAAGTCACGCGCAAACCGGTAGATGCAATCGAGCACGCCACCGTGCGCGACGCACGCAATCCGCCCGCCGGGGTGCGCCGCGACGATTGGCGTGACGGTCTCCATGACCCTGTGATAGAAAGCTCGCATCGACTCGCCCTCCGGCGGCGCAAAGCCGCTATCGCGCGTTTGCCAGTGCTCGAATTCGTCCGGGTAGCGTTCGGCGATCTGATCGCGGTCGTAGCCCTCAAACGCTCCGTACGACCGCTCACGCAGACCCTCACGAAGTTGCAGGGGCAAACCGAGTGCAGTGGCGATAGGCTGAGCGGTTTGCTGTGCGCGCTGGAGGTCGCTTGAGTAGATCGCGTCAAGCCGCATACCCTGCGCCGCCTCGTCAGCGAGGCGCTGTGCGAGGCGCTGGGCTTGCTCGATTCCGGTCGTTGCGAGTGGAATGTCAATGTAGCCCTGGATGCGCTTGATGCGGTTCCAGTCGGTCTCACCGTGCCGGATAAAAAGGATCTGCGTGGACATAGGAGTGGTTGGTAACGTGGTCAGTTATGGCGACCTGTAATTGCCGCAAAAGTGATTTGGACATCACGCGCGCGTCTGCAGCCAGAATGTAACTGGCCCATCGTTGACGAGCGACACCTGCATATCCGCCCCAAACTCGCCGGTCTCAACAATCGAATGCCTGGCGCGAGCGGCCGTAACGAAGTAATCGAACAGGCGCTCGCCCTCGTCGGGCGGCGCGGCCGGTGTGAAGCTCGGGCGCAGGCCGCTGTTGGTATCGGCGGCCAGCGTGAACTGCGAGACCAGCAGCAGGCCGCCGGCGCGTCCTGCCCCGTCGAGGTTCTGCACGGAGAGGTTCATCTTGCCAGCCGCGTCGCTAAACACGCGGTAGCCAAGCACCTTCGCCAGCAGCCGGTCGGCGGCTGCGTCGGTATCGCCGCGCTCGGCGCACACCAGCGCGAGCAGTCCCGCTTCGATGGCGCCGGTGACACGTTCGCCGATGCGCACTTCAGCGCGCCTCACGCGCTGGATTAGCGCGATCATGCGCGGCAGTCCAGCTTAAGACGAGGCATGCCGCGTCCCATCACGCCGTCAGCGTCACACGCGCAAAACGGCGCTTGCCGACCTGCACGACGTACTCACCCGCCTCGACCTTAAGACCCTTGTCCGACACGGTCGCGCCGTCGATCTTCACGCCGCCCTGCTCGATGTTGCGCAGCGCTTCGCTGGTCGACGGCACCAGGTTCGCCTGCTTCAGCAATTGGCCGATTGCGAGCGGTGCGCCCGCCAGCGTGACCGACGGAATATCGTCCGGCACACCGCCCTTTGCGCGATGGTTGAAGTCTTCGAGCGCACGCTCAGCGTCAGCCGGCGAATGGAAACGTGCGACGATCTCCTGCCCGAGCAGCACCTTGAAGTCGCGCGGATTGCGGCCCGCTTCAATCTCTTTCTTAAAGCCGGCGATTTCGTCCTGCGGGCGGAACGACAGCAGTTCGAAGTAACGCCACATCAGGTGATCGGAAATGCTCATCAGCTTGCCGAACATATCGGTCGGCTTTTCGCTGATACCGATGTAGTTGTTCTTCGACTTCGACATCTTTTCGACGCCGTCGAGCCCTTCGAGCAGCGGCATGGTCAAGATGCACTGCTGCTCCTGACCGTACTGCTTCTGCAACTCGCGGCCAACCAGCAGATTGAATTTCTGGTCAGTGCCGCCGAGTTCGAGATCGGCATTGAGCGCGACCGAGTCGTAGCCCTGCATCAACGGGTACAGCAACTCGTGAATCGAGATCGGCAGACCGCCCTGATAGCGCTTCGTGAAATCCTCGCGTTCGAGAATCCGCGCCACGGTGTAGCGCGAGGCGAGCTTGATCATGCCGTCTGCGCCGAGCGGCATCGACCATTCGCTGTTGTAGCGAATCTCGGTCTTCTCGCGATCCAGCACCAGCGCGGCCTGCTCGAAGTAGGTCTTGGCGTTCGATTCGATCTGCTCACGCGTGAGCGGCGGGCGCGTGGCGTTACGACCGGACGGGTCGCCGATCAGCGAGGTAAAGTCGCCGATCAGGAAAATCACCGTATGGCCGAGATCCTGCAACTGGCGCATCTTGTTCAGCACGACGGTATGGCCGATATGGATGTCCGGCGCCGTCGGGTCGAGACCGAGCTTGATGCGCAGCGGCACGCCGGTGGCTGCGCTCTTCGCGAGCTTCTGTGCGAATTCCTCTTCGATCAGCAGCTCGTCTACGCCCCGTTTGGTAACGGCGAGCGCGTGGCGGACTTCGTCGGTGATCGGAAAGGCGGGATTGGGCTTGGACGTGGACTCGGTGCTCATGCTGGAACGTGAGGTCGCAAAAAGGGAGATTGTCCCATAGATGCGCGCCCCCGCGTCCGCAGACAATGGTGGCGGCCGTCTGATAATCTGCGAACACGGTTCACAACGAACGACTGACAGGAGCAGCAACGTGGCGCAAGACAGCACGGTGGATGGCGTCTATCTTGGATTGATGTCGGGTACCAGCATGGATGGCGTGGACGGCGTCGCCGTCGAATTCGCGCAGGGCAAGCCCCCGGTCGTGCTCGCGGAGGCCTTCATCGGCTTCGCGGAGGGACTGCGCGAGGCGCTATTTGGCCTGCAACACCCCGGCGACAACGAGATCGAGCGCGAGGCGCTCGCGGCCAACGCGCTCGCCACACGCTATACGGTGTGTTGTCACGATCTGCTGCGCGCGGGCAATCTGTCCGCCGCCGACGTGCGGGCGATCGGCGTGCATGGCCAGACCGTGCGGCACCGTCCGGAAAAGGGCTACACGCGTCAGATCAACAACCCGGCGCTGCTGGCGGAAATGACCCATATCGACGTCATCGCGGACTTCCGCAGCCGGGATGTCGCCGCGGGCGGCCAAGGCGCGCCGCTGGTGCCGGCCTTCCATGCGACCGTGTTCGGGGCGCACGGCGAGACACGGGTCGTCTGCAACCTGGGCGGAATCAGCAACATCACGATTCTGAACGCCGCTGGCGGCGTACGCGGCTTCGACTGCGGGCCGGCCAATGCGCTCCTCGACGAGTGGACGCACCGGCACCTCAACAAGCCTTATGACGAAAACGGACACTTCGCGGCGGGCGGCCAGGTGCATCGGCCGCTGCTGAATGCGCTGCTCGACGAGCCGTTCTTCACGCAACAGCCGCCCAAAAGCACCGGTCGCGACCTGTTCAATCCGGCCTGGCTCGACGCGAAACTGCCAGCGTTTGCCGGTCTGGCCCCTGCCGACGTGCAGGCGACGCTCGTCGCGCTGACGGCGATCACGGTCGCACGCGAGATCGAACGCCACGCGTCGGATGCCCGTGCCGTCTACGTCTGCGGCGGCGGCGCGCGCAATCCGGTCTTGATGAAAGCAATCCAGGCCGCGCTCGAGGAGAGCGGCGTGAGCGGCGTCCCGGTGCTCACTACCGAGGCGCTCGGGGTGCCGCCCCAACAAGTCGAGCCACTGGCGTTCGCGTGGCTGGCGATGCGCTGTATGGCACGCGAGCCGGGCAATCTGGCGGCTGTCACTGGAGCCGCGGGCGAACGGGTGCTGGGGGCGATTTATCCGCGCTGAGAGAGCTGGAGCAGGACGCGAACGTACCAACAAAAAACGGGGCCAAAGCCCCGTTGCCCTGTCCCGCCGGTCCGGCTTTCAGTCGCTTACACCGAGAACGACGAACCGCAACCACAGGTGGTGGTGGCGTTCGGATTCTTGATCACGAACTGGGCGCCGTTGATATCGTCCTTGTAATCGATCTCAGCGCCGACCAGGTACTGATAGCTCATCGAATCGATCAACAACTGGACGCCACTCTTGTTCATTACGGTATCGTCTTCGTTGACGGCTTCGTCGAACGTAAAACCGTATTGAAAGCCCGAGCAGCCGCCGCCCTGCACGAATACGCGCAGTTTCAGCTCCGGGTTGCCTTCTTCGTCGATCAGCTGCTTGACCTTGTCAGCCGCTGCGTCGGTAAAAACGAAGGGGCTAGGCATCTCGGTCACGGGGGTGTCGGTGACTGCGTTCATTCGAACTCTCCAAAAAAGCTTCTAACCGCTATTGTAGGGCTGATCTCGATATCGTGCCGAAGCCCACAAAATCAATGGGTTCTCTTCAACAAACAGCGCATGGGCAGGCAGCGCGCCACAGCCACGACGCATGACCCAAACACGCAGCCCAATATGAAAAAAGCCGCCAACGCGAGCGCGCCGGCGGCTTTTGCAGCGGCCTGGCCCGAAAGCCAGAGCGCACCGAAGCGATTAACGCTTCGAGAATTGCTTCCTGCGACGTGCCTTGTGGAAGCCGACCTTCTTACGTTCGACTTCACGAGCATCACGCGTCACGAAGCCAGCCTTCGACAGTTCCGGCTTCAGCGTTGCGTCATAGTCCATCAGCGCGCGGGTGATGCCGTGGCGAACCGCACCGGCTTGACCCGTTTCACCACCGCCCGACACGTTGACCTTGATGTCGAACGTGACGCCGTGGTTCGTGAGTTCCAGCGGCTGACGCACGATCATCAGTGACGTTTCGCGCGAGAAGTACTCAGCGATAGGCTTACCGTTGACAACGATGTCGCCCTTGCCTGCCTTGATGAACACACGTGCAGTGGCGCTCTTGCGGCGGCCCGTGCCGTAATTCCAGTTACCGATCATGTGGGCTCCCCTTAGATCTCGAGCGCTTTCGGCTGTTGTGCCGAATGCGGATGCGTTGCTTCAGCGTAGACCTTCAGCTTCTTGATCATCGCGTAGCCGAGCGGGCCCTTCGGCAGCATGCCTTTGACCGCCTTCTCGAGCGCGCGGCCCGGGAAGCGTTCTTGCATCTTGCCGAACGTCGTTTCGTAGATGCCGCCCGGGTAACCCGAGTGGCGATAATACTTCTTGTCCGTGGACTTGTTGCCCGTGACACGGAGCTTGCCGGCGTTGATAACGATGATGAAATCACCGGTGTCGACGTGCGGAGTGAATTCTGGCTTGTGCTTGCCGCGAAGACGGTGTGCCACTTCGCTGGCGACACGCCCGAGAACCTTATCCGTCGCGTCAATCACGTACCATTCGCGCGTAACCTCATGGGCCTTTGCGGAAAATGTCTTCATGATCGATCCAAAAATAATTGCTGCGCCCTGTGTTTTTTCCTGCTTGTAATGTGCGCATCGAGGCGCGTGCAGGCTCTCCCTGTTCTTCCTCCGCGGGCACGAATGCGGAAAAGCTCTGAATTATAAAGGAAATTCCCAGTACGAGTCAAAATTTGCGGTGCGGGGCTGCACCAGCAGCTAAGCAACACGCCGAAAGTGGCTTTTCGACCACCGACCCACGCTTTGGCACTTAGACCGCATAGGGGCGCTGCTCTGCCCCGTTGACGGCAATTCGCGAAGACAGCTGACGGTCGCGAAGGGACGAAAAAAAACCCGAACAAGCGGTTCGGGTTTAATCCACCATTGGAGGAGGGTGGAGGAGACAAGCGGAGGTTGCCGAACTGCGACAACCAATGGGAATGATTATATGAGCCGACCTTGTGCGACGCAAGATTATTTGCATTACGAAACGCGATTTCATAATGCGGCAAACAACCACAGGTCCAACACTAGCTAAAACATCTTTTAACATCAAATACATACGCGCGATACGGTGCGTTTTCCCCACGCAAAAACCAGAGCAAAGCCCCTAATCCCATCAGGGCAATCCCGCACCCTCAAACCATGCCGCAGTGCAACACGCAAGGCGTCGCCGAGCATAACGGCGCGCTGAAGTGCCCTCGGGCGAACGCGCAGGCGTCGGGCTACAATGGCATTTCGAATACAAGTTATGCGAGCTGGGGTACGGCATGGAATGCAAAGTAAGCTGGATGGGGCAAGACGGCATGGCATTTGCCGCCGAAACAGGTAGCGGCCACCTCGTCACGATGGATGGCGCGCCGGAAGGCGGCGGCCGCAATCTGTCTCCGCGGCCGATGGAAATGGTTCTGCTCGGCACTGGCGGATGCACCGCGTACGACGTGGTGATGATCCTGAAGAAGAGCCGCCAGGAGATCGCCGGCTGCTCGGTGACGCTGAAGGCCGAGCGGGCCAGCGAAGATCCGAAAGTGTTCACGAGGATCCACTTCCATTTCACAGTGACCGGCAAGAACCTGAACCCGGCTACTGTCGAGCGCGCCATCAACCTGTCGCATGACAAGTACTGCTCGGCGTCGATCATGATCGCCAAGACCGCCGAACTGACGCACTCGTTCGATATCGTCGCGGGCTGATTGCCATGCGGTGGGCCAGCTGAAGTCAACCAGCGCCGGCCTCATGCGCAAATCAGCGCAGCAACACAAGAAGCACCAAAAGGAAATGCCGGCATCCTCACGGACGCCGGCATTTTTCTATTCAGCGGCAAAGCAGGTCGATAAGCCGGATTCTGTGCACCCGCCGCGCCGAAGCGCCGCGCGCGTGGCAGCCATTCCTCTAGGCGCGCCATTGCTGACGCGCTCAAGCTTCCTACCCGCAGACGTGACGGGGGCCCCATCCTGCATCTCGAAGATGCTAGCCTGCCTACTTGGAATTGCTCCGGGTGGAGGTTACCGTGCCGGTCTGCCTCGCAGCAGCCGCGGTGCGCTCTTACCGCACCGTTTCACCCTTACCTGATCCCGGCTTGCGCCGGGCCATCGGCGGTTTGCTTTCTGTTGCCCTGTTCCGCGTGTTGCCACGGATGGCCGTTAGCCATCACCCTGCCCTGTGGAGTCCGGACTTTCCTCGCCCTCTTTGACCGAAGCCGCAGAGGCCGCGACTGCCTGACCTGCTTTGCTGGGGAGGATTTTATCACCTGCAGGTCGGTGAGGCGGCGCGCCAGGCCGAAATAGACAGCTGGAGGCCTGGCCGCCGGCCTACCGCACCCGCCCTCTCGGCCGGTCAGCAACCTTGTCGTCGTCCCGTGCGAAATACGGCTGGGTCGTCGTAGAAAGAGGCGGCCTCGTTGGCCGGCCACCAGCCTGGAATGCCCAGCACCGGCAGCGGTGCGAATACACGGGTCGTCAAATCCTGCGTGGATGACAGCTCGCGACTGACCGCAACGTCGAGCCATGCATCGCGTGCCGCAGTCGGCCACGAGAAGTATTCTGTCGGGACGTCGACAATCCACGTATGTCCAGTACATGCCTTATACGGCGATATCAGCTTTTCCAGCAGCGCGTGACCGAAGCAGCGCACCTCGCAGCGTTCGCCCCACGCGGCGCGGTTTGCGACGAATAACCTAGACCAGTCGAAGCCGCGTAACGCATGGCTGAGCTCAGGGTCGGCACAGGCGAACAGCAGCGCGTTCTCATCGAACAGGGTCAAGGCGTCGCGCACGCCGCCGCGCGTCGGACCGACGCCCAGAACATCAATGGCGGCCGACTGGCACGCGTTCAGTGCTGCCTTGATGCGCGGGAACGCAAACCAGATCGCAGCGTTGAAGAAGTCGTGCAGGTTATGACGGGTGGGCACGCAACCGCTCAAGGCAATATGAGCCTCGTAGGCAGCCCCTGGCGGCAAATCATCCTGCGCAATGAAGGCAAGGCGCTGGCCGCGGCCCGTGGTCTGCTGTGACTGCTGCGCGTCGGCGTTCATTTCGGCGAGCAGCGCGGCGTAGCTCTTCAGCGCAGCCTGCTGCCAGCGAAGCCCCCGCGCGCTGAACTGGGCGAACCACGGCAGAGACCAGACGATGTCGGCGATGCCGGCCTTGTCGATGTGGGTAGCCATGCTTGCGGTGGTTCGGCTCTGCGCTGCCAGCGCATCCCCAGCGGGCTTCGCACCCGGCGCGCGGGCCGAAGATTCCGCGGTGGCATTCGCTGCCGCCACTCGCACATGAGCGGCGGAGCCCAGGCCTGGCGCGTCAACGACCGCCTCGTCTCGCGCGGCGCGCGCTGCTCTCAGACCCGTCAC
>JBEKNG010000208.1:0-8351 GCA_049523075.1 Paraburkholderia sp. | reverse complement strand
GAGCACCGCAAGCGGTGTACCTACCAGGCCGTTGTGTCGGGCGGACGGTAGTTTCTGTGCTGGAGCGATGCCGCCCGACGGAACCAGGCGGTTTCTGGGCGCGTCGTGCGGGAGGCGGGAGCAACCGCTTTCTCGAGATCAAAACAGGAGGAGCGCGCCACTTATGCGGTGTTGCAGACGGGCAGCGGGCCAGAGCCTGGGCAAGACGCGAAGCTGCGCCGCGCGGCGCACAGCGGCGCCGACCGTCAGAAACGGTGCATTAGCGCGACGCGATAAACCATCTGGTTTTCACTGGACGACATACCCGCGTCCGCCACGTTCGACGCATAGTCAAAGTCCGTGCCCGTATGTGCGCTGACGACGTGCTGGTATGCACCTTGTACATAAACGGATGTCTGCTTGGAGAAATCGTAGTCGAGTGTCAGAGTGACCTGGTGCCATTTGGGATTGAATGACCCCACGCTCGATGCCAGGTGCGCCTCCGTAAAGGTATAGGCGCTACCCAGCCAAATGTTCGGCCGAAAGAAGTACTGGTCGTTAATTTCGAAGTTGTCGAATTTCCACGAGTTCCACGTACCGCCGTCTGGGCCCGCATTCGACGTGAAGTAGGAGTTGGCCGTGGGATCGTACACGTCGACATGCGAGTATACGAAGGCCAGCAGCGTCTTCGAAAACTTATACGACACCCCGACGCCATAGTTCTGTTCCGAAGAACCCGTGAACAAGGTATCACCGACTACAGCGCCGGACGTGTTCGCTCCGGGGTGATTCATCTTCATATATGATGCCGCTGCCGTCAGCCCCCCATTCTGATAGTTGAGGCTGCCACCATAGAGGCTGTTGTTGGAGAACCCACCGGCCTGGTTGCTGAACGCGTACATGCCCTCGGCTGTGAGCCCCCGGTAAGTCGGACTCACGTATTTGACCGCATTGTTCACACGGAAGTCCCAATCCGCGTTGTCGTTGTCGAACGGGTGCGCCGCGAGATCCCCGCCCCAGTTACCAGCAGCCGTGAGGATGCCGAAGCTGTTATCGTCCGAGGTCGGATCGTATTGGCGGCCGAGCGTCACCGTGCCGTACCGGTCGGAAGAGATGCCGACATATGCCTGGCGGCCGAATTCGCGTGAATCTTGACCAGCTGCCCCATTACTGGCATTGAACCCGTTCTCCAGGTGGAAAATTGCCCGATAACCATCGCCGAGATCTTCGCTGCCTTTCACGCCCCAGCGACTGCCGTAAAAGTCGCCGCTCTTCATTTGATAGGCGCTATGGCCCTGCGCGTTGCTGGTGAAGTTAAGGCCTTCGTCGATCAACCCGTAGAGTGTGATGCTGCTCTGCGCATGGGCCGCGCCGGCGAGCAGCATGGCGGGGATGAATAGCCATCGACGTTTTGTTCGTTGCAATTTCATGACGTTCCTTCGCCAACGTAGTGAGTGTCCTATCGCGACCACCAGTCTTCGACAAAGCAGCCTCAGAGCCCGCAACGTTAAGTATTTGCCGGTCACGGTGGACGAGCAGTCGTCCGATGCGTCGTGTTGGAACACAGCGTGAGCATTCCGAGCAAGGTGCTGTTTCATGTGCGGGCGTCAGGGAGGTCGAAAAGAAGGTGAATCCATAACGCAACGATCGTGCCAACATTGTCATTAATAATTGTATGCAATGTTAACAACCTTGGTACGCAATTAAGGTGGGGCTTTGACGGCCCTGGGCCGGCGTCGTTGCGTTGAGCCTGGAATGCGCCGCGAGCTTCTCCAGAATCCCGCCGACGGTGCAATGCGGCACCAGCGCAGCGCGCCGTGCGAGAGTAAGGGGCGCAAGCTTGCAGCTGCCTTCCACTATTTTTCAGGCGTCATTCGATGCTTCCCACCTCGAGGCTCTGCCGATAAGCTGCGAACAAGGAGGAAAACAAAAAGTCTGCAAGTTGTATACGATAGGAATAAGACCGTCGTTTGCCACGCGAGTAGCCGCCAGTGATGAACGTGGCAATCTGGCTATCGCCGGGCGACACCTTGGCAGCGCCGCTGCCTTGGGGAAGGCACGCTGTTCCGGGCGCGGCACGGCACTTGCTCAGTCGTAAGCCATTCCAGGCGAAATGGACGGCGGTCACAGACATATCGTTCGCTTCGTGTTTTCTGCCCGGCACAGCGGGCGGTCTAATGACCGGAATGCTTGTTTGCCGTCAACGCTGATTCAGCCCACTTGGAGGTTAATATGGACCCGGTCTCACATGGCATCATCTTCTGGCTAATTATTGGAGGCATTGCTGGTGCCTTGGCAGGGCGTATCGTCGACGGTGGCGGATTCGGCATCGTTGTAGACATCATCGTCGGAATCGTTGGCGCCTTCATAGGGGGCTGGCTTGGCGGAGCGCTTGGCCTGCATATAGGGAGCGGCATCATTGGGTCGCTGATTACGGCGCTGATCGGCGCGGTTATTCTGCTTTTCGTCATTCGACTTTTCAGTAGCGGTCGCGCCCGTTCGCTCTAGCAATGAACTTCTAAAGGGTCTGGCCGGGGTGGAGCGTGCCGTTTGCGCCTATCCCGGCGAAGTGCCTCTCGCAGAGCAACGAGGGTACACGGCACAACGCGAATTTCCGGAGTGGTAAGCTTTAAATGCAGTACGGCCCCGAAATGGGTGCCGTATCGAAGTCTCTTCATTTTCGGGGGCGACCATGCTGAGCCGGCGCGCCTGCGCCGGCTTGCGAGGAGAAGCATATGGCTGCGCGCTCAATCGCATCGCTATCATTGTCATTCGGGCTGGTGACCATTCCCGTCAAGCTGTATTCCGCCACCGATAGCGCGGCGGACGTGCGGTTCAACATGCTGGCTCCGGACGGCTCCCGGGTGAAG
The DNA here is from genome assembly GCA_049523075.1 of Paraburkholderia sp. GTDB lineage: Bacteria > Pseudomonadota > Gammaproteobacteria > Burkholderiales > Burkholderiaceae > Paraburkholderia. Next base: position 5,502 of record JBEKNG010000208.1, on the reverse strand, counting down.
CAGCAGTACGTGGCTGAATCCACGGGCGAGGTCATCGAGCGGTCCTCGATGAAGAAGGGTTACGAGTTCGAAAAAGACAGATTTGTCGTGTTCACGTCCGATGAATTAAAGGAGCTCGAAGAAGGCGCGAGCCACGTTGTAGAGATCGTGGCATTCATACCGGAAAAATCCGTCGACCCGATTTACTACGACAAAGCTTATTTCATTGCCCCGGACAAGCGTGGAGGCAAGCCGTACAGCCTGCTGCAACAGGCGTTGCTCGAGAGCCGCCGGTGTGCGTTGGCCAAATGGGCGTCGAAGGGGAAAACGCACATCGTGGTCGTCAGGCCCACCGACGAGGGGCTCGTTTTTCAGCAGCTCCTTTTCGCCGACGAGGTCAGGTCTCTTGCCGACCTGCATATTGAACATGTCCCTGTGTCGGACACGGAACTTAAGCTCGCACTCCAGATTATTGAGCAAGGTGCGCAGGATAGCTACGATGCGACTGCATACGAGAACGAAGAAAAGAAGCGGATTCTGGCGGCCATCGACCGAAAGATTGAAGGCAAGCAGATTGTTTCGAGCGAGCCTGTAGAGCGGGCCCCTAGCGGACAGGTGATTGACCTGATGGATGCGCTGCGAGCGAGTCTCGCACGTGGGGGTGCGAAGCCGAAGTCCGTACGTAAAAGCAAGGATGCGGGAGAAGCAGCCCCGACGATATTGCCGCGAGCTCGCAAGCCTGCCCAACGTGCTGAAAAGGCGCCAGCGACCCAAGCCAAGGTTCGAGCTCGCAAGTGACGCGTAAACGCAGTCAAACCGACATCTCAGCGCGCAGGCTACAGTCACTGCTGGGCATCTCCCGGCGGGTCCTGGCAGGGTTGATATCTGCCGGATTCGTCACGCCTTCGCGTGGGGCGCGAAACGAACTTCGGTTCAGGTTTCAGGACGTCGTAGTGCTTCGCACGGCATTTCAATTGCGGTCCGCGAAAATGTCCCCCCGTAAGATTCTTGATGCACTTGCGCGCCTGAAGGCTGAGCTGCCGGATGAGCTTCCTCTGTCGGCCATTCGTGTCACATCGATGGGCAACACAATTGCGGTCAAGACGGGTCCCTCGCAGTGGGACGCTAATACCGGGCAACTGCTTCTGGATTTTGAGGTCGCTGAAGTCGAAGGCGACGTTGTGTTTCTGGATACAAAGCCAAATCAGGAGGACGCTGCGGATAAGGCAGATGAATGGTATGCACTTGGGGAACAACTCGCCGAGACGGACGCGAACGGCGCAGAGCACGCGTACCGGATGGCCATTGAGATGTCGCCCAGGCCTTTTTACGCTGCCTATGTGGATTTGGGGGCGCTCCTATGCAATGACGAACGAAGGTGCGAGGATGCGCTGCAAATCTTCGAGCAGGCGCTCGCTCATTTCCCTGAAGACGAGGTGTTGCACTTCAACAGGGCTGTAGCTCTGGAAAACGTCGGGCGTCTGGATGACGCGGAGCTGAGCTACGCGCGTTGCCTCGAGCTCAATCCGTCCTATGCAAATGCACATCACAATCTTGGCTTGCTTCGAGGCAAGCGGGGAGACAAGCAAGGCCTCGTGCGTCACTTAAGTGCCTACCGTCGGCTCAGCACCTGACGCATGTAAAAGCTTCGTCTCCTCTGTCGGCGGCGCGCCAGACGCTGCCAGGGCTGCCGACCAGTAGGGCGGCAGCCCTGGAAAAATTCAAGTCGCCTGAATGTTCGACGCCTGCTTACCCTTCGGGCCTTGCTTGACGTCAAATGTAACCTTCTGGTTTTCCTGCAACGACTTGAAGCCGCTGCTTTGTATTTCCGAAAAATGCGCGAAAAGGTCTTCGCCGCCGCCGTCGGGAGTGATGAAGCCGAAGCCCTTAGCGTCGTTAAACCATTTCACAGTGCCAGTTGCCATATTTTCCTCTACTCCGAAAGATGTGGGCTTATCGCCCGCAGTTGATAAATCACGTGACGTTTGATGACATCTTTTTCACGCGGCGGCCGCAAGGCCGGTCGCCGTGTGATTCGTGTTTGCGACGCCGAGATTGGCAACCAGAGCTGATGCCTGATGGACGCCTTCGTCCGGCAACCGCGAAATATCGCGCAGAGCGGCAAGAAGTGCGGTCCACGAATCGAGCCATCGCGCTTTTTGAATGCATGCACCATACGCATCGGAAATGCGCAAATCGCAGGTATCGGGGTAGAAGGTCACCGTGACGGCGGAGCCGTCAATTACGCACGTAGCCGTGCAGGGTTTTGAATTAATCATGTTCTCGTCCTTGATACCTTTTGTTAAGCCAAGCCATGGTGTTCGAGTTTGTGCGAACGCCAATCGTCTCAGCAAACGGTGTGCCCGGGACCGGTGCCTGCGTCGCACCGCCATGGGCGTGCGGCAGCGGTACCAGGCCATGGCTATGAGGTAGGCGTGTCACGCGGTGTCGCTCCCGCTGGAGTTGTGGGCCTATTGCGACATTCCGAGGTCCGCCTTGCTGCGTAAATTCCCGATGGTTAGAACGGCGGCGTCGCTTCCGAACAGAAAACGGCGCATGACCTCGGCGACGAGGTTGTACCGCCCCTGCCGGGGCAGCAGCGGGGTCCGGACCGGAGGGTTCCGGCTTTTTTTCGAAAATATGTTTTCCGCTTTACGCTGGAGAATTACGGCCTTATGGGACCTACAATCAGCATATGATGCTTTAAAAGGCTTGCGAAACTCTTCGTGCAAGCTTTCTGATTTTACCTGTTTGGAAAAGTGAAAATGAAACGAGGCGTAAAGGCAGTTTTTCTTATGACGTTGCTGCTTGGTAGTGTGTCTGCAATGGCTGATAGCAAACTAACTGCGGAGGAATGTAACGATTATCCGTTCAAGCCGGTCGTCGGTGAGATAACCCATGCCCAGTTGATGCAGGAACTGGCGGAGCTGGAATCCGTTGGATACGAGCCCTACAAAAACGATTACTACTATCCCCGTGCCCTCGAGGCGGCACAGGCGCGATTGCACACGAAGTATGTTGCGGACTGCGTACCGGTGACTGGTCAAGGGAGCTGACGCCGCCTGCATTTCTACGCACTGGATAAAGCAGGGCAGCTCCCGGATGACCGATTCCCGCTGTGGATAGCTCGCTCCAGTGCGGTAGGTAGTGGCTCTTCATCACTGGCCTCGATGCGGTCACAGTCCTGTCGGCCTCCAGCGAAAGCTGGCCCGAAGAGCGGCGACCTTTACTTTGACCAATGCCGATTACGCACAGGCTCGGAAGCGCGCAGAAATCCACAAACGAAATCGCCAGGATGCGTGTGTCGAGATCCGATGCAATGGAGATTCCATGATCGTCATAGGCGCGGCCGCAGATCATCCCCGCCGCGCCTTGGACCGCTACCGTATGCAATTCAGCCAACGACCCCTTAGCGGAGCGGTTCACATAAAAGCCTCACGGCTGTCCGCGACGCGTCAGGCGATTCCCGCGAAGCGTTGCTCCAGATAGGTAATGATGGCCTTGGATTCGTACAACCAACGCGACTGGCCCTCTTCCTGAATATGTAGGCAAGGCACTTTCACCTTGCCGCCGCCGGCAAGCAAACGATCGCGTGCAACGGGATCGTTTTTGGCGTCGTGCAGCGTCATAGGCACATTCAGACGATGCAGCGCGCGCCGGGTCTTGACGCAGAAGGGGCACGCATGGAACTGATACAGCGACAGCCGGGCCGCTTCTTTTTCCACCTTTGCCTGACCTTGCGCCGCACGACGTTGCGGGCGCGGGCGACTGATGGTGTCGCCGAGTAAGATCAACTGGCCGAGACCGACACGCAGGGCTTTCATTAACATAGAGACTACCTTGAACGGCGAAAGTGAGCGAGCAAGTCTACTCCTTCCAGGATCCGACCGCTGCCGGCCGAACTACGGCGATCACGATGCACAGCGAACGCGTAAAGACGGGAGAGCTATAGTAACGGACCGATGGTAAGCATAATTTGCGCAATACCCATGAACCAGACTCACGACAACTCACCGATTACGGGCCTTTGGCGCCTGGGCGTATTGAAGCGGCTTCCGCAAGGCACGATTGACGATGCGAACCAGGTGTTCTGGCTTCAGACTCAGCATTTGTTTGGCGACATTCGCGTCCCGTTCGTACGTGATTTGCCATCGCCGTGTACTGGGTTCGGGGATTTCTCCGATCAGCAATTGATCGATCTGGCGAGACAAAAAGGGTTCGGCGGCCACACTGTTTATGACGGCAAGACCTGCCATTGGCATCGCGAGATCGATTTCCAGCCACCAACGGGAGAGGCCGATCACGCGAATGCGTCGCTTGCCGGCGACTTGCTGATTGAAACCGGCTTCGACGGCGATTTTGTGGAAGACTGGCATCGGCAAACCGGTCAAGAAGTCTTGCTGGTGTCATTTTGCCTCGTGAGCGATAGCAGCATAGAAAGACGTTCTGGCGTGCTTGTTATCGCCGGCGATCACTTCATCGAAGTCCTGGATAGAAGCGACCCTTTGCCGCAAGGAATAAGTCTGCCGGAACTGGTTGAGGCTGATCTTGCCGCGGGAGACCGACCCCGAGCAATAAATCGACTGGGGGCCTGTGTCTCGTACGGACGGCTTCAGGGCAATAACGTTCAATGGGAAGTATCGTTATCAACTTTCCCTTGGCGCGAGCGCAGGTCCCTGCTCGAGGGCGCGAAGGTCACCTTCGACACCGGAGCCGACAAGCTAACTGTGCAACAAGGGGAGAGAACGCTTTGCTGGAGACTGGTCGATCGATCCGCCACCTTGGTCGAGGTTGCCGCGATCTTCGCGGGGGTCCCTCAGAACGAGACCGTATGAAGACCTATTGTCTCGCACTCCTGATTTATCCGGTGGAAAGTCAGGTCGCTCGACGCTTCTGGTCTGGGTCATCCGATCGACATGGGGCGAGGCCGTGACTTGCAGCAAGCTGAGGGTTCACGCACTCGTATTCTGCGTCGCGGGCGCATTGTTAGGCAGCGTTGCGGCATCGGCAGATGAAGTCAAGGTGATGATTTCGGGCGGCTTTGCGTCAGCCTATCGCGAACTGGGCCCGCAATTCGAGGAGGCGGCCGGCGAAACGCTGGTCACCGTCTGGGGGCCTGCGGTGGGTACGACCGCGAATGCCATCCCTGTGCGACTTGCGCACGGCGAGTGGGCAGACGTGCTGATCGTGGTCGGCTATGCGCTCGACGATCAGATCAATGCTGGCAAGGTCGTGTCTGGCAGCAGGGTGGACTTCGCGCGCTCGGCAATCGGCATGGCGGTTCGCGAGGGGGAGCCGAAGCCGGATATCAGCTCGGTCGACGCGTTGCGGCGCACGCTGCTCGCCGCAAAGTCGATCGTCTATCCGGACGACGCGAGTGGCGTCTATATCGGCAGCGAACTGTTCCGGCGTCTCGGTATCGAGGGGCGAGTGGAGAACAAGAGCCGCATGATACCGGCCGAGCGGGTCGCCAGTGTCGTCGCGAACGGCGAAGCGGAGATCGGATTTCAGCAGATCGTCGAA
>JBEKNG010000207.1:0-8375 GCA_049523075.1 Paraburkholderia sp. | reverse complement strand
CGGCGCGCGGTCATTGATACCGGCCACGCGCAGGTGCCTGGATTGCCGGTCTCGCTGCAGGCAGTGAAGCCCACGAGTAGTATGCAGGCTGATGCAGCGCCGCCCTCGACCCTGTCAGGGCGGCGTTTTGCTTCCGGGGCGCGGATTGCGTGGATTGAGCGCCTAGCGGCCGTAAGGAATACCGGTCGGCTGGATCCAGCCCATCCAGTGAGCAAACAGGATGAGGAGGAACAGCGAGATCGACAGGCCCACGCGGGTGGCCAGCGACCAGACCATGCGTTTCGTCTTACCCTTGTCGTGCATCATGAAGTACAGCGCCGAGGCCATACTGGCAATGATCAGGGCAAAGGCGATGGGAACGAGAATGTGCATGAAATCCGCTGAAATTCATGAGCGCAGAGGCAATATGGTTATTATCGCACCGTGCGTTGCGCCGCGTATGGTGTGGGGGCCGGCACGATGAAGATCCGCTGGTTGCCGGCATTGCTGATTCTGATCGTCGTGGCGGTGACGGTGCGGCTGGGTTTCTGGCAGCGCGATCGCGCGCATCAGAAAGAGGCCCTGCAGGCCCACATTACGCAGTTTGAAAACGCGCCGGCCGAGCCCGTTAGCAGCGCGCCGGTTGCGTTGAAAGATATCGAGTTTCACCGGGTGCGCGCACGCGGCAGTTTCGTCGGCGATAAGGTGGTCTACCTCGACAATCGCCCGTATAACGATCAGCCGGGCTTTTATGTCGTAATGCCCTTTAAACTCGCTGACGGCGGCTATGTGCTGGTCAATCGCGGCTGGTTGCCGCGCAACTTTGCCGAGCGCACGACCATCGAACCGTACGCCACGCCGGCGGGTCAGATTGAGATCGAAGGTATTGCGCGCGCCGACGTGACCCGTGCGTTTGAGCTGGGGCAGGGCGGCTCGGCCGCGCACCAGTTGATCCGGCAAAATCTGGATGTCGGCGCTTACGCTGCGGAGACCGGGCTGCCGTTGCAGCCGTTCGTCATCCAGCAGTTGAGCGACGATGGCGACAAGCTCGTGCGCGACTGGCCGGCGCCGAATACCGACGTCGAGCGCAACTACGGCTACATGCTTCAATGGTGGGGCATGGCCGTCGCAGCGCTGGCATTCGGTCTCTATGCGGCGCGCCGTGCAGGAAAGAAAGAGCACGCGCCCGGTGCCTAAAATTGAAAGAGGTTTTGTAGTGTCGACTCACTCTCCCCGTTCGCCGCAAACCGGCAAATCCGCTGTGCCAGCGGCCATGCCCGGTCAGCCCGGCGCCAAAGGATCGTGGCGGCGCGGCCGCTGGATGATGCTGCTGATCGCCCTCGTGTGCGCCGCGCCAGTGGTCGGCTCGTATTTCACGTACTACGTGATCAAACCCACCGGTGGCACCACCAGCTACGGCACGCTGGTCGAGCCGCAGCGGCCGATTCCCGACGGGCTCGTGGTGACCGGCGATGACGGCAAGCCGCTGAAACTCGCGTCGCTGCGCGGCAAATGGCTGCTGGTTTCCGTCGACAGCAGCGCCTGCGACAAGGCCTGCGTGACGAAGCTGTATTTCATGCGCCAGGTGCGCGCGACGCAAGGGCCGGAGCGCGAGCGGGTCGTCGAGGTCTGGCTGCGTAGCGATGCTGGCAACGTGGCCGACGTGATCGAGAAAGCCTATCCCGACACGCGCAAGCTGATCGCCGACCCGGTCGCGCTGAGCGCCTGGCTGCCCGTGGATGCCGGCACGGCGGTTACCGATCACATCTTCGTGGTCGATCCGAACGGCAACCTGATGATGCGTTTCCCGAAAGATCCGAACCCGAGCAAGATCAAAGGCGACATCACGAAGCTGCTGAAGTGGTCGAGCATTGGCTGATGCGGCGTTTTATCGCATGGCATGGTGTGCCGCGGATTGGACCGCCTGTAGCACCATTCGCCACTACGTTTATCGCGGGAAGGTAGAGAGATGTTCGTATTGCAACTGGGCCTGATCGGCTTGTGCATTGCGTTGCTGCCGCTGTCCTACGTATGGGTCAAGGCGGACGACAATAAATTCCGCAAGCTGGTCTGGGTCACCACCTTTATGACGCTGGACCTCGTGATGTTCGGCGGCTTCACGCGTCTCACCGACTCCGGTCTCGGCTGCCCGGACTGGCCTGGTTGCTACGGTACGTCCTCGCCGTTCATCGCACATGCGGCGATTGCCGCAGCTCATCAGGCTATGCCCACCGGGCCGGTCAGCATGACCAAGGCATGGATCGAAATGATCCACCGCTATTTCGCGATGGCGATCGGCCTGCTGATCGTCGCGCAAACGCTGATCGCGTGGGTCGCGCGCATCAAGCGGCGCCCGCTGCATGTGTCGCCTTGGTGGCCGACCTCGCTGCTGCTGCTGATTCTCGTGCAGGGCGCGTTCGGCGCGTGGACCGTAACGCTCAAGTTGCAGCCGGTGATCGTGACGACTCACTTGCTGCTGGGCCTAGCCTTGCTCGGCACGCTCGGCTGGCTGGCGGCGCGCCAGACGCCGTTGCCCGCTTACGAACCGGAGGCCGCGCGCTGGCGTGCGGCAGCGCTTGCCGGCCTCGCGCTGCTGATCGTGCAGATCGCGCTGGGCGGATGGGTCAGCACGAACTACGCAGTGCTGGCCTGCACCGACTTCCCGACCTGCAACGGCCAATGGATTCCGCCGATGGACTTCGCTCATGGCTTCCACCTGTGGCGCGCGCTCGGCATGACCGGCGACGGCGAAATGATTACCCAGGATGCGCTGGTGGCGATCCACTGGACCCACCGGACCTTTGCGGTCGTGGTGATCGCCTATCTGCTCTGGTTTGCGCTGAAGATGCGCCGCTTCGAATCGCTGCGACAGCCCGCAAACGGCCTGCTGCTGGTGGTGCTGATCCAGTTCATCACCGGCCTGTCGAACATCGTCATGCAATGGCCGTTAGCCATTGCAGTCGCCCATAACGGTGGCGCCGCGTTCCTGCTGCTCCTGCTCGTTATGCTAAACTTTCGAATCGCTTATAGCCGTCCCGGCCGCGCTGCGTTGCCCGCGCGCGATGTCGCGCCAGCTTGACCCCCATGGACACAACTCTTTCCCAGACCCCCGGTAGCCGGATCTCCCAATACATCGCGCTGACCAAGCCGCGCGTTACGCAGCTTGCCGTGTTCTGCGCGGTGATCGGTATGTTCCTCGCTACGCCCGGCATGGTGCCGTGGACCGTGCTGATCGGCGGCACCATCGGCATCTGGTTGCTGGCCGGCGCGGCGTTCGCCATCAATTGCCTGGTCGAGCAGAAAATCGACGCGAAGATGCGTCGCACCTCATGGCGCCCTTCCGCGCGCGGCGAAATCACCACGGGGCAAATTCTGCTGTTTTCGGCTGTGCTCGGCGGCCTTGGCATGTGGACGCTTTATACGTTCGCCAATCCGCTGACCATGTGGCTCACGCTCGCCACTTTCGTCGGCTATGCGGTCATCTACACGCTGTTGCTCAAGCCGGCTACGCCGCAGAACATCGTGATCGGCGGCGCCTCGGGCGCGATGCCGCCGGCGCTCGGCTGGGCCGCGGTCACGGGTCATGTCCCCGGCGATGCATGGATTCTGGTGCTGATCATCTTCGTATGGACGCCGCCGCATTTCTGGGCGCTCGCGCTGTATCGCCGCAAAGACTACGAAGACGCCGGTCTGCCGATGCTGCCGAACACTCATGGCGAGCAGTACACGCGGCTGCATATTTTCCTGTACTCGGTGATCCTGTTCGCGGTCACGCTGATGCCGTTCATCTCGGGCATGAGCGGCGTCGTGTATCTGACGGCGGCGGTGCTGCTCGGTGCCGTGTTCCTCGCCTACGCGTGGAAGATCTATCGGGAATACTCCGATACGCTCGCGCGTCAGTTATTCCGTTACTCGATCATTTATCTTTCGCTGCTGTACGCTGCGCTGTTGATCGATCACTACGTCCGTGTCCTGATCGGCGCGTAACACCATGCTCACAAACCGGCTAGCGCGCGTGGCGCGCGCCGCCTTGATGGCCTGTGCGCTTGGCGGCGCGGTATTGGCCTCGGGTTGCGGCAAACCCGCCCCCTCGTTCCAGAACGTCGACATCACTGGCAACGCACAGTTCGGCACAGACTTCTCGCTGCCCGACACCAGCGGCCAGACTCGTACGCTCGCAGACTACAAGGGCAAGGTGGTGGTGCTGTTCTTCGGCTACACGCATTGCCCGGACGTTTGTCCGACTACGATGGCCGAGCTCTCGCAGGCGCTGCAGCAACTGGGCCCCGCGGACGCCAGCCGCGTGCAGGTGCTGTTCGTCACCGTCGATCCCGAGCGCGATACTGCAGCGTTGATGGCGCAGTATGTGCCGGCCTTCAATCCTTCGTTTGTGGGCCTGCGTCCCGCTGATCAGGCGCAGCTCACCAAGGTAACGAAGGACTTCCGCGTCTACTACGCGAAGGTGCCGGGCAAGACGACCGACGACTATACGATGGACCACACGGCCGCCAGCTATGTCTTCGATCCGGACGGCAAGCTGCGGCTCTTCGCGCGCGATGGCCAGGGCGCTACGCCCTGGGTCCACGATATCAAGCTGCTGCTCGATTAAGACCTGGTGCCATGCGCTGACATGCGCCTGCTCAGCAAGCGCATGGACGTGCGCCGTTCATCAAGACCCAGTTCAAGGGTTCGGTGGTGCCATCATTCCAGGCAAGCCGTGAGCGCGATCTACAGATCGCGCTCCCAGCGTTCCACCGTCAACTCATGGCCGAAGCGCAATTCGGGTGCCGAGCTTGCGCAGACAAACCCTGCGCGCTCGCAGAGCCGCCGCGACTCGGCGAGCGTTGTGACGGTCGAGAGTGTGAGCCTGCTGTAGCCCGCGCGCCTCGCGAACCGTATGCATTCGTCGACCAGTTGCGTACCGATGCCGAGCCGGCGCATGTCCGGCTCGATATACAGCAGTTCGATGCGTGCAATCGCGGCTGACACAGCCATCACCATTGCAGAGCCGACAATCGAATGAGCCTGTTCGGCGATCCAGCAGGTCTCGCGCACCGGATCGAGATTCAGGGTGAAGTCGGCGACGGTCTTGGCGAGCAGCCCTTCGAACGACTGATCCCAGCCGTGCTCACTCGCAAACAATAGGGCTTGCCGGTGCACCAGCCAGCCATACTCGCCGCTGCGCGGCGCCCTTAATGTGATGATGCCGCGGCGCGGTTGATCGTCGAGCAGCCGTTGGAAGAGCTTCATCGCGCCGATCAACTGCTCCTGCGAACTACCCGGGAGCCGGTCCAGCATCGACATCACTTCTTCGATAGCAATGGTGTCGAGCGGTTCGTAGGCGGCATGGCCCTCGTCGGTGAGCGCGATGAGCGACAGACGCGCGTCGCTCTCCGACGGACGCCGGGTAATCAGCTTGCGGCGCTCGAAGCTTGTCAGCAGACGGCTCAGATAGCCGCTGTCGAGCCCAAGGTTGCGCGTCAGCACTGCGGCAGTTTCCGCGCAACCACGTGCCAGTTCGTGCAGCACACGCACTTCGGTCAACGAGAATGGGCTCTTTTGCAGACGCTCGTGCAGCGCGCCGATGTACTTCGCATAGAAGCGGTTGAAGTGGCGGACTGCCTCAGCGCGTCGCAGCGCTGTGGAATCGATCAACGTACGGCTCCCCGGAGGTTTTTTTGAGTGGTCACACAGCACTATATTGGACGCCATCCTATATAAAAACTGCGAAACCTGCGCTCAAAGCCATGCCTGCCAGATATTGGTCATACAAAAGTACAAGGGTGCGGTGGTGCGCTCTGTGCGGTAGCGAACCACTGGTTCGCTACCGGGCTGGGAATTATCCCGAATACGGGTAAATACCGAGTACCGCAGACGCCTGAAAAATCCCGGAAAATCATGTGAAATCCCTTTCCTGTCAAGGATTTGCGGATCACTCGCCAAACCTGGAACAACTCGATTGACTGGTATTATGGTGGTTATATAATGGGCTCTCATTTCGTAGCCCGTGCTGTTCCTTTCGACACCCTCCTGAGCCCATGGAAACACGCTGGTCCGCATTGATGCCTGACGCTCGCAACGTCACGCCGCTCTATCTGCAACTCGCGCGAAACCTGGCCACGGCGATCCACTGTGGCGTCTGGTCGGCGGGTGAGGCATTGCCGTCGGAACGCACGTTGTCGGATGCGATTGGGGTGTCGCGCATCACCGCGCGCAAGGCAATTGAGCTGCTGGTCGAGCAAGGTCTGATCCGGCGTGCGCGAGGGGCGGGCAGCTTCATCACGCCGCGCGTTGAAGATCCGCTGTCGAGGCTCACCGGCTTCACGAAAAAGATGCAGCAACGCGGCTTTCGGCCGGACTCGGTCTGGCTCGAGCGCGGTATCCGTGCGGCGAACCGCGACGAGCTGGTGCACCTTGGCCTGTCGCCGGGCGCGGCGGTGACGAGCCTGCGGCGCCTGCGGCGCGCGGACGGCATCGTGATGGCGGTGGAACATTCGGCGCTGCCGGCCGCGATCGTGCCCGACCCGCAGTCCATTGGCGTGTCGCTGTACAGCTATCTGGAGCAACGCGGCATGGCGGTAGTGCGCGCGCTGCAGCACTTTCGGGCGGTCAATGCGACGAGCGAGATTGCGTCGCTGATGGACATCGAGCCGCGCTCGGCGCTGCTGGTGATCACGCGTATCGGCTATAGCGCCGACCAGCGCGCGATCGAATTGACGGACACCTACTGCCGGGACGACTACTACGACTTTGTCGCCGAGTTGCGCCAATGACAGCGCGATAACGCTACTGCATCGGCGCGATACCGGCGCCGCACCGGCGAAACCCTCGCGCAACGCTGAAGAGCGCGAATTGGCAACATATCGCACTACGTAATATCAGAGAGACTCATGCTGACCGGAAACATACTCACCACCGATGGGTGGATTTACGGCACGCTCGAATACGAAAACGGCCGCATCACGTCGCTCGCGGGGGAGCGTGTCGACCCGTCGACCAACGACGCGCCCTACATCCTGCCGGGCTTCATCGATCTGCACGTGCACGGCGGCGGCGGCTCCGATGTCATGGAAGCGGGCAACGCGATCGAGACGATTACGCGCACGCATGCCCGCTTCGGCACTACGAGCCTGCTCGCCACCACGATGACCGCGCCGCGCGAAGAGTTGATGAACGTCGTCGCGAATCTCGGCGACGTCGCCCGGGTACGTACGCCTGGCGGCTCGCGCGTGCTGGGTGTTCACCTCGAAGGCCCCTATATCAATCCCGGCAAACTCGGCGCGCAGCCCGATGCCGCGGTGTCCGCAGTGCTCGATGAAGTGCTGAGTATCTGTCGATCGCACCGATCCGCGTGGTCACGATCGCGCCGGAAATCTCCGGCCACATGGACATCATTTCCGAAATCGCGGCGCGCGGTGTGCGCGTGCAGCTCGGCCATTCGCTCGGTACCTACGACGATGCAGTCGCGGCACTCAAGCACGGCGCGTGCGGTTTCACGCATCTGTTCAACGCGATGTCGCCGCTGCATCACCGCAATCCCGGCATGGTCGGCGCGGCGCTCGCGCACGCCGAGTTCGCCGAGATCATCCCCGATCTGCTGCACGTTCATCCTGGTGCGATTCGCGCCGCGATGCGCGCGATTCCACGCGTGTACGTGGTGACCGACAGCACCTCCGCCACCGGCATGCCCGACGGTGAATACCGTCTTGGCAGCCAGCATGTCACGAAGTGTCTGGGCGGCGTCCGTCTTGCGGACGGCACGCTCGCCGGCAGCACCCTGACGATGGATCAGGCGCTGCGCAATCTGGTATCGATCGGCTTGCCTATGGCCGATGTTTCAAATCGTCTGTCGCGCTACGCCGCTGACTATCTCGGCATCGAAGACCGCGGTCGCATCGCCCGCGGTGCGTGGGCCGATATCGTCGTGTTCGATCGCGAACTGGCGTTGACTGCGACTTACGTCGAAGGAGAATCAATTGTCGAATATGCTTAACGAAGCACTGGCGTCCGCAGAAGTGGTCGCCGCGCAGCTTGCGGATACGTCGCGCGTCGAGGCGCTCGCGCAGAAGCTCGCTGAACACCCGCGCCATGTCGCGCTAACGGTTGCACGCGGTAGTTCGGACCACGCAGCAAGTTATTTCGCCAGCCTCACTATGAGCCGCATCGGCGTGCCGGTCGCTTCGTTGCCGATGTCCGTGGCGACGCTGCAGCAGGCGCCGCTGCAAGTGCGCGATCAGTTGGCTCTCGCGTTCTCGCAGTCCGGCAAGAGCCCGGATCTGGTGGGCACGATGGCCGCGCTGCGCGAGGCCGGTGCGCTGACCGTGGCGGCCGTGAACGCGCCGCAATCGCCGCTGGCCGATGCGTGCGAATGGCATTTGCCGCTCGTTGCTGGTCCT
>JBEKNG010000206.1:0-8424 GCA_049523075.1 Paraburkholderia sp. | reverse complement strand
GCTACGCAGTAGCTCTCCATGCGTCGCGAGGACGAGAAGTACGTCATCTCGGCCGACGCTGCCGTCGCGTCTGGCATTGTCGTCCAGGAGGTTCGTCTCGGCGGGGTCGAACGCTCACTTCGCAGCCGATATACCAATGTCTGGTTTCGTGAGGGTGACGCCTGGCGCTTTGTGGCGTGGCAGGCGACTGCTTTGTCGGCATAAGAAAGGGTAAGGAGCGGTTCACCCGCTATATAGAGCGTCGGCCATAGCTGAAGTGTGTGTGCTCGCGACTCAATCCAACCTGTCTTTGAAACTGAGAAGCAAGCTATGAACGCTTTCAATGCCGCGCTCGCCGAATTAATGGCGATCGATAACAAACGGTACGAAGCGATGGTTGCTCGTGATGTCACGGCCCTGGAGGGCCTCCTGGCTGATGAGCTGCTCTATACCCATTCGACGGGCAACACGGATACCAAAGAGCAATATATCGAAACGATCCGTTCGGGTTATGTCCAGTACAGGTCTTCCCAGGTAGATGACCTTGTTTTCAGGCAGCGCGGTGACGTGGGGATGCTAATGGGCCGAGCACGAATTGAGGCAACGATCGGTGGGGCAGACCGTCTGCTCGAGAACCGTTTCTTCGCTTGCTGGGCCAAGGCACCCTTGTCATCAACAGCGCGAGTTCGCTGCGGATTTCGGCTTCGTCGAACAAGCCCTTGCGATCGCATGCGCCCAGAATGGAATCGCAACGCGCTTGCACGCTTTCAGCCGTACGGTCGTCGAGCTGATAGGCCGCCGGGCAATGATCGAGAAACGGCATCATCTCCGGGACGGCGTAGCTGTTTCAGCCGCGCGGACGATAAACGCTAAGGTCTCCTCGAGCAGTGCTACGCATGTCTAGCTGGACTGCGTAACCGCATAGCTGTCCTGTTCCCGCTTCTTTGGCGGCACGATCATTTCTATTTTGCCGACGAGGAAGATATAGGACAGGATGCCCAGAATAGCGACGATCGAGACGTACCACATTGCATAGTGGAAATTATGCGTGCGTTGCAGAATGATGCCGAAAATAATGGGCGTCGTAATGCCTGAAATATTGCCGAACAGGTTCAGAAATCCGCCCATCGTACCGATCAGATTACGGGGAATGACGTCGGTAAACACGACCCAGCCGAGATTGGCAACGTTGTTGCCGAAGAAGGCCAGCGACAGGATGCCGATCGCAATGACCGGCTGGTTTTCGAAAAAATTCACGAAGACAATCATGGCCGTCAGCATGAGGCCGAAGATCACGGGCACCTTGCGCGCAACAGTTATGGACTTACCCCTTTTCAGCAGACTATCGCTGAGGAATCCGCCGGCCAGCATGCCCACCATGGCCATCAGATAGGGGATGGATGCGCCCAGTCCCGCTTTGGAGAGCGTGAGGTTCAATCCCTTTTCGAGGTACACGATGAACCACGTCATGAAGAAGATCAACGTTGAGTTATAGGCGAACTGCGTGACGAACAGGCCCCAGACGGTCTTGCTCTTGAGAATGTAGAGAATGTCTTTTCCGTCGAACCTGGATTCGACCGCGGACTGATCCTGAGATCCGTAGCCGCCCCCCGCCTTGATATAGTCGAGCTCGGCCTGACTGGTCTTCTTGCTGTCCTTAGGGTCGCGATAAACGAGCAGCCAGTAGATCCCGAACGCCATGCCTGCGCCACCGGTCGCGTAGAACACCATTTGCCAACCGTAACGCGCCGTCAGAAAAGTCAGGACAGGCGTGAACAATGCGAGACCGATATATTGCGAGCTGATATAGGTCGCAGTCGCCCGTGCGCGTTCGTTTTTTGGAATCCAGTTTGCGAGGATCTTGGTGTTCGAAAGATAGGAGGGCGCCTCAGCGAGGCCAATCAAGGCCCGGCAGACGAGCAGCACCGCAAACGAAGCGCCGACCGTCGCGAACAGACGATGGGAAGCAAAACCCATCGCGAACGTACATGTGCTCCACACGACGATTGCGCTACCGTACAGGACTCGCGATCCGATGCGATCGAGGAGATAGCCGACGGGAATCTGACTCGCGGCATAAGTCCATGTGAACATGGAAAAGAGCAGGCCGAGCTGGGTTGGCGAAAGAGCAAACTCCCCCTGGATCTTGCTGCCCGCGATCGCGAGATTGGCCCGGTCCATGTAGTTGATGGCCGTGACGACAAAGAGTAAAAAAACGACGAAATATCGGGTCTTGGTTGTTTTCATGATCTTGCCTTCAAGATGTCTTGGTAAGGCCCGCTCAGACGTGTGTCACCCGACATGGGAGCAGGCAGTTCGTCGTCATGCTCAGAGTGGGAATTTGATAACGGCATTCTGCTGCGTGCTACGGTAAATGCCCGTGAACAGCTCCACGGTCTTCCGGCCATCTACCCCGTCAATCAAAGGCCTCGTATTGTTGCCAACCGCAGCCAGAAAATCGTCGATTTGCCGCTCGTGGAAGAAGTACAAGGAGTCGGCGGTGCTGAATTGCTTCGCATCCTCGTTTTTCCATTCGGCGAGCATTCCCTCTTCACCTTTGATCGTCCAGATATCGTTGTATGGGGGCTCTGTGATGGTCGATACGCCCGCGATGAACATCGCGCCACCGTCAGTCTGCACGCCAACTGAGGCACCGTTATCGCCGTGTACGTGGACCTTCCCGTATAACGCTGGATTCTGCGAATTGCTGACGAGGATGTTGGCAATGGCGCCGCTTTTGAACTTCACGATGGCCGCCGCCGTGTCTTCGACTTCAATGTAGTCGTGGTTGACGTTCTTCCACACGCCGTAGACTTCGTCGATATCGCCCATATACCATTGCAGCAGGTCCAACTGATGAGGCGCCTGATTGACGAGAACGCCGCCGCCTTCACCGGCCCACGACCCGCGCCACGGATCGCTCTCGTAGTACTGCCGATCCCGCCAGCCGAGCATGACAACGTTGCCGATGACGGGCCGGCCGATCTTGCCGGCATCAATGGCCTGCCTGATCCGCATGGCGGATGGATAAAAACGCCGCTGGCAGACAACGCCGACGGTGCGCCGGTGTTCTTCCGCGCAGGACAGGATCAGATCGCAGTCTTCAAGAGACGAAGCGAGGGGCTTTTCAATCAGCACATGACTACCGCTTTTCAGGGCGGCGGTCGCGACCGAAGCGTGTTGCGGATGCGGCGTGCAGATGCAGACGACGTCGACCTGCGCGTCCTCGACCATCGCTTCGACGCTATCGAACGCACGCACCCCGTACTGGCGGCCGAAGGCCGCCGCTCTATCGAGAGACGTGCTGCATACGGCGACGAACTCCGAGTTCTCGAGGCGCGCGAGCGCTCGCGCATGGAAATGACCGACCTTTCCGCAGCCGACGATGGCCGTTCTGAGTTTTTTCATGGCAGCTCCAATTTGCTTCACGAGTTTTTTAGCGAGCCTGAGGCTTCTGTCTGCGACTGAGGGCCAATTGGTGCTCGTCTCCTGCCGGGCCCTTCCTGAATTGTGCACGGGTGCGGCATACCTTGCAGCGTACTTGACGCTTGCCGATGCGCGCTACTGTGCGCAGTTTGTTCATTTCACTTACCATGTGACCGGTCGTGTCAAACGCGCAAGAGCGTTTGTCCGATCGTTCAACCACACACCGCATAGCTTTACTACCGCGACGCATTCGAAGCCGACACTGTCTGGCCATCGGCCCGGTGCCATGCCGCTTCCTTTGTGATCGATTTAACTTAACTCACAACGCGAATCCGTTATCCATGAGGTTTTCGAAGTTCTTTCTCCTTGCATGCGCCTCCTTCGCCGGAGTGTGCGGCACAGCTCTCGCTGACGATGGCGCGCTTGCGCCCCGGCAGGTACCCGCGAAGACCTTGCAGGTGCCAACCGATGTCAGTCCTGAGATGCAAAAGTTGATTGCGGCACCGCTCAATCCTGCCTGGAATGTCTTATGGAAGACCGGTGAGGAATGGAGAACGGCGGCCAATGCGGGCGCCGCCCAGGTCGACAAAAAGATCCCGGCAATGCTTGAACGTCTGCACGTGACGATGCATGCCGAAACGATGAACGGGGTGAGGGTCAATGTCCTGACACCTGACGACATTCCGCCCGAACACCGTGACAAGGTGCTCATCCATATTCATGGGGGCTGCTATGAACTGTTTCCTGGCGAGTCGGGGACGACCGAGGGAATCATCATGGCGGGGCTTGGACACTACAAGGTGATCTCGGTTGATTACCGCATGCCGCCTGAGGCTTATTTTCCCGCAGCCCTTGACGATGTGTTGACGGTGTACAAGGACGTGCTCAAGACAACGGACTCCAAAAACGTGGGGGTGTTCGGCACCTCTGCGGGTGGCGCCCTGGTTCTCGAGATGACGCTTCGGGCGAAGCAGGAGGGGTTGAAACTGCCAGGGGCGATAGCGCCAGGCACCCCGATGTCCGACGTCACGAAGACGGGCGACTCGTTCTACACGAATGAGAAGGTCGATAACGTGCTGGTGTCGCCCAATGGATTCTGTCACGCCGCGACGCTCGTCTATGCACATGGGCATGATCTCAAGGATCCGCTGCTCTCGCCGGTCTACGGAGATATGCATGACTTCCCGCCCACCATCCTGACCACTGGGACACGCGACCTGTTGCTGAGCAATACGGTGCGCGTGCACCGGAAGCTTCGGGAGGCAGGTGTCGAGGCGCAACTTGAAGTCTTCGAGGGCCTGTCGCACGCCCAATACCAGGTGGATGATCGCATACCGGAAACCAAGGAGGCTTTCGGGGAGATCACCGAATTCTTCGACAAGCATCTAGGCCATTGATGGGACATGGCGGCTACTCAAGCCGCCATGCCCGCACTCACGGCATCTTCGGTTCGGTCCGCGCCGCGCCCCGGCGCAGGCCGAACGCATAGGAGATCACCGCTGACAAGAACAGCGTCGCGCTGACGAAATACAAGCCCAGCGAGAAATCTCCGCTCATATCGCGCAGCTTGCCGATTACCATCGGGCCGAACGTGCCGCCGATCAGACTGCCCATTGCGTTGATCAGCGCGATGCCCGCCGCGGCCGCCGAGCCCGACAGGAATTGCGTCGGCATGCTCCACAGCGGCGGCTTCGCCGCATTGATGCCGAAGTTCGCTACCGACAGCCCGACGATCAGGATCAGCGCACTAGTCGCATGGCCCGCCATCAGCATCCCGACGCCTGCGGCGAGGCAGGCAATCGCAACGTGCAGACGACGTTCGTTGGTGCGGTCCGAGTTGCGCGCCCACAGCACCATGCCAACGACTGCGACGAGGTTCGGAATGGCGTTGACAAGACCCAGTTCGAAGTAGCCGAAGCCGAAATGGTGGATGATCATCGGCGCCCAGATGCCAACCGCGTACAAGCCGGTCGAGGTGCCCGCGTAGACAAGCGCGAGCAGGAGCACGCGCGGATCCTTCACGGCGCCCCATACGCTCGACGCGCTTTGTGCGGCCTTCGTCGCGCGCTCACGTGACATTTCGTCGGTGAGCCAGGTGCGCTGCGATTCACTCAGCCATTTCGCGTCTTCCGGACGGTCGGTCAGGACAAACCACGAGGCGATGCCCAGCAGTACGGTTGGAAGCCCTTCGACGATGAACAGCCACTGCCAGCCGTGCAGGTGCGCGATGCCATTTATGCCAAGCAATGCGCCGGAGATCGGCGAACCGATCATGTTCGACAGCGGAGCGGCGGTCATGAACATCGCGGTGACGAAGGCACGGTGCCGGGCAGGGAACCAGTAGCTGAGATACAGAATGATGCCGGGAAAGAAGCCCGCCTCGGCGAGACCGAGGGCGAAGCGCAGCGCATAGAAGCTGTACGGGCCGGTAACGAACGCGGTCGCCGCTGACAGTGCGCCCCACACGACCATTAGCAGTGCAATCCAGCGACGTGCGCCGACGCGCTGCAGCGCCAGGTTCGACGGCATCCCAAACACGATGTAGCCGACGAAGAAAATCCCGGCGCCGACGCCGAACATCGATTGCGTGAGGCCGATGTCGTGGTTCATCGTCAACGCGGCGAACCCGACGTTCACCCGGTTCAGGAAGCTCACGAAATACAGCACGATGATGAACGGTGCGATACGCCGCGAGATCTTGCGGATGGTGCCTGCTTCGAGCGTGCTGAGTTCGTCTGCCGCAGGGGAGGGGGATGTCGATGTCATCTGTGTCTCCTTGCCGTTTCGCGCGCCGCGCGAACGATCTGTTTGAAACGAACGGCCCGCCGCGACCTTGCGGCGAGCCGGACGAGCACAACTTCAGTTCATGACGCGGCGGACTCTTCCGCCATTTTTGCCTGCTGCGCGGGCAGATCGATGCGGGCCCACGGCTGCGCCTGCCAGTGGCCTGCTTCGAACGCGTCGATCGCATCAGCCTGACGCAGCGTCATACCGATCATGTCGAGCCCTTCGAGCAACATCTGCTTCTGGCGCGGCGGAATCGAGAACGCATAGCGCCGGCCGCTCGGGCTTACGACAACCTCGCCGACCACGTCGATCGCGATGTGTTTGTTGCTCGCCGTTTCAACCTCGGCGACAAGTGCCTCGACTTCCTCGGGCGGCAACGTGACGAGTAGCAGCCGGTTATTCAGCGCATTGAAATAGAAAATCTCACCATAGCTCGGCGCGATGACGGCGTCGATGCCGGTTTGCTGCAAACCCCACACCGCGTGTTCCCGGCTCGAACCGCAGCCGAAGTTCGAACCGCCTAGCAGGACTCGCACGCCTTGATACTCGGGACGGTTCAGCACGAAGTTCTCGCGCGGGCGGCCATCGGTGTCGAAGCGCAGGTCATACAGCACGCCACGCGCGAGCCCCGATTTGTCGATGCCAAGCAGGAACTGCTTGGGCATGATCTGGTCGGTGTCGAGGTTGTTGATCGGCAGGGGCGCTGCGATTCCGGCAATCACATGCTGTTCAGACATGACGGAGTTCCTTGCGTACGTCGACGATGTGTCCCGCGATAGCGGCCGCGGCAGCCATCGCAGGGCTCATCAGATGGGTTTTGCTGCCGCGTCCCTGCCGGCCCTCGAAGTTGCGATTCGTCGTCGACGCGCAGCGCTCTCCCGGCTTGAGCACGTCGTCGTTCATCGCGAGGCACATCGAGCAGCCAGGTTGACGCCATTCGAAGCCGGCGTCGATCAACACCTGCGCGACGCCTTCGCGCTCAGCCTGGTCGCGCACGAGGCCAGAACCGGGCACCACCATCGCTCGCACGCTAGCCGCGACCTTGCGGCCGCGCACGACGGCCGCTGCTGCACGTAGATCCTCGATCCGCGCGTTGGTGCACGAGCCGATGAACACCCGGTCGATTGGCGTGCCTTCAATCGGCGCGCCGCCCGGCAATGCAATATAGTCGAGCGCCTTGCGCATTGTCGCGGCGTCGAGGCCAGCGCCGGCCGCGCTGTCGGGAATGCGGCCGTCTACCGGTACAGCTTGATCCGGGCTGGTTCCCCATGTGACATACGGTGCAACGATGCTCGCGTCGAAGCGGTGTTCGGCGTCGAATTGCGCATCCGCGTCCGAGCGTAGCGCGCCCCACGCGGCGCAGGCCGCATCGAGGGTTGCCGTATCGAGATCGCGGACCTTCGCCCGCACGTATTCGAGTGTCGTGCGATCAGGGGCGATCAGCGCCGCGCGCGCGCCGGCTTCGACCGTCATGTTGCACAAGGTCATGCGGGCTTCGGCGGAGAGCGTCGCGATGGCCTCACCGGTGTATTCGACCGCGAAGCCGCGGGCGCCTTGCGCGCCGATCTGCGCAATGATGTGCAGCACGAGATCCTTGGAGGTCGTGCCCGCTTGCAGCACGCCGTCCACGGTGATGCGCATATCGCGCGCCACTCGGTAGACGAGGGTCTGCGTGGCCAGCACATGCTCGACCTCCGACGTGCCGATCCCAAAGCCCAGCGCGCCGAGTGCGCCGTAGGTCGTCGTGTGGCTGTCGCCGCACAGGACCACCATGCCGGGACGTATCAGCCCGAGCTCGGGCGCGACCACGTGCTCGATGCCCTGCACGGGATCGTTGACGTCGAACAGGTGAATGCCTTGTTCGGTGCAATTGCGCGTAAAGTTCGCAGCCTGTTTGGCCGCGTCGACGACCTCGATCGTGCGCGCCGCAACCGGAACCGGGCGCGTCGGAATCACGTGATCGACAATGCCCATCTGTTGGTGCGGACGACGCACGCGCAGGCCCTTCTCACGCAGTCCGGCAAACGCCTGCGGGCTGGTGTATTCGTTCATGATGTGCAGATCGGCATAGAGCAGCACATGCTGGTCGTCGATCCGGCTTACCGTATGTGACGCAACGAGGCGCTGATACAGGGTTTGTGGCATTCGATCCTCATGCATTCAAAACAACGGTCCCGACAGTCAGGAACAGGGACACCTGAAGTGTAATCTGCAACTTGATCTATATAATGC
>JBEKNG010000205.1:0-8445 GCA_049523075.1 Paraburkholderia sp. | reverse complement strand
AGCCGGGGGACAAAGTTGGCCATACCGCGCGGCAAGTTGGCGACGTGCCCAACGTGCGTGTCATCATCACGCTCAAGAAAAAGCCGGGCAAAAGCTACGCTAACCAGGCTTGCGTACTGTAGCGACCCCGATGCAGTCGGCAGAAACCGACCGCCTCAGGGCGTGATTGGGCGCTTCGGGCGCGCAACATCTCAACGACCGCTCCCGAATTCCAACGGCCAATTAGTGGCACTCGCCCCTTTGCTCTGGCTATACTGTCGCCACAAAAAAGTACCGACAAGAGATAAGAAGCCGTATGAAAAACCCGTCCGCGTAGGTGAAATGATGAAAACGAAGCTGAAGGCCGCGAGTGCAGCGGTATTGATCGCAGGCGTGCTCACCGGTTGCGCCAATGTGCCTGCCAAGAACACGCCGGAGGCAGCGACCTACGGCACCTATCCTAACGACTACAAGGCCCTGATTGATGCCTATCAGCAGACAACGCTAAAGGAACCTTCGAGCGCCGTGGTGCAATATCTGAATGAACCAACATCGGGATGGACGCGAGTCGCAAGCGGAGCTGTGTTCGGTTATCGCGTGTGCCTGATAGTCAATACGAAAAACAGTTACACCGGCGATGTTGGCAACCTGCTCACTGAGGTTTTCATCCGCAATGAAAAGGTGGTGAGTTACAACGTCGCTGATCATTCGAGCAGTGCGTATGATGCCGCCGTGCAGAGTGCATGCGAACCGGCCAGCCCCAAATGAAGGGCGTGCACGCCACGACGCCTATAGTTACGGGTGCCATGCGTAAGGCCCGCGACTGCAACCGCGAATGACTGTTCCGCAGCTTGCGATCCCGTGCGGGCGCTCTGAACCGGCCGTCCTCGTTGGTCCGCCGGATTAGAGTGGAGATTCAAACCGGACGTGCGCCCGGCGCCGTATGATCGGGTTACAAAAAAACCGGGGCCCAGCATGAGCGATGTGAAGAGCATAACGTTTGAGGCGGTGCAGCTCAATGACCAGTCGGAGTACGTGGTGCGCGCCAGGTGGCCTGACGGTTACGAACAACAGATCACCGGTTTTACCGATGATGCCGAGGCCCGCGCGTGGATAACCAACGATAGCCGAGGCTGGCTAGACTGGATGGCGCGTCGTCCACATCCAGGCAACTGACGTCCCTAACCGCCGTCGCCCCTGTTTAAGTCCAGTGGCTGCATTGACTCCCAATGGGGGCCGACGATTTGCAATCGCGTAGGACCGTTTGCGACCTTTTCGGTCGGTCGCAAATCTCGACGCGGACGTTCACGGTCACAACGAGCGCATAGCGACATCTGAATCCAGATGTGCATCATGTATCGCGTTCAGGCGGCCCGGCGGTGGCTGTTCAACCTTCAGCAGCTTCCCTCAAGATCGCGCACATTCGCCATCTGTGGTCACGGTCGTGCTCGACAAGTTGTTCGATCAGAAAATATACGTCCGCCTCACTGCCATCGTACCGGATCCCGGTACGCTCAAATGCAGTGTCTGTCACTGTCTCCAGGTGATCTGCAAGACTGGATCTGAGTTCGACGAATTCCCGGATGGCCTGATTTCCATCGCGTTGATCGTATCTTCGCTCGACCGGCCAGCCGCTTACATCCATCGGTTCGATTCGCGGGCGGGTTTCGGTAAGCACGCGCATGATGCGCGGGCCATAGAGATCACTTTCGCAGTCTCTCACATGCCACAAATGTTCAAGGAGCGGCGAATTATCCTTCGCTGGTGCTTTGGAGAGCAGGCGCTGCGGCATGTCCAGGAAGGCTCGCTCAAGGAAGCCAGGCATTTCGCGTAGTTGGTTTAAAAGGTAATCCCGTCGGAATCCAGTCATGGCCTTTTAGATGGCTTGTAAGAAAAGTAAGTATCGACTAATGCGCCACGAGTTGAGCTGTCAGCCGTTCCACCCCGTTGGCCGTATTCGGTATCATGCCGCAAACAACCCAAGGGACGGTCTTGATGAACTCACCCATATGCGCGGTGCTTATTTATGTTCCTGATGTACCGGCCGCACTCGATTGGTACCAGTCAGCATTTCGCGGCTCGGAGAGACGGCTTGTAAGCGAATTCGATTTTACCTGTCTCGACTTCAACGGTATCAGTCTTGAGATTGTCCCTTCTGACGAGAAGTTGTCGTCAGGCGCGGCCGGCACTGTTGTCTATTGGACAGTGGAAGATTTCGCCGCAACGTTGGCGCATTTGCTTGCTGTCGGAGCGACGTTGTATCGCGGGCCGGGCCATATCGAAGACGGCAAGCAGATGTGCATGGTGCGCGATCCATGGGGAAACTGCATCGGGCTGCGTGGATAGCGAATATGCCGTTGGGGCGGGGGTACATCGGGTGAAAATTTGCAAGCGAGCTCTCCTGGATTGATGGCGATCTGGGCGGAAGCATCGAACGTCGCTCGTTGTCCGAGCCCGGCCCGATGCCTCGGCTCGAACACGGGTTAGAGCCTGTGGCCCGGTTCATCGGGATGCATCGAAGTCGCTACCGCCCCTCAACTCACCGCCGGGACGAGACGTGTTGGAGAATACATAGCAATCTCTCGCCACATCTCCGAACGCAGGAAGCACCAACCATTTCCGCAAAGTCCCCTCACAGTGAAACCCCAGCTTCTCCAGAACTCGCCGTGAGCCGGAATTTTCAGAATCGCACACTGTCCAGATGCGTTGGGTGCTGGGTGAGCGCCAAAGCGCGGAGACCGCAGCCTGGGCGGCTTCGACTATCAGTCCTCGCCCCCAAAAGCGCTCGCCGATTCCATAGTGAATTTCGGTCTTGTGTCCTTCTGGGATCACAACAAACACGCCGATCGGCTCGTCCTCGTCACGTGTGGCGATGACCCACGAAAATGGCGCACCGGCTTGATCCCAAGCTGTGTCGGACCACTTGCCGAGCATGGCCTCGGTGCGAGCGACGTCTGCGTGAGCATGTCGCTGCAAAAAGCGCGAGCAGTTCTCGGCTCCCGTGTAATTCTCAAATAGCACCGGGGCATCACCCTTTCGCGCGCGCCGCAGACGTAGGCGCTTTGTCAGTAACTCAACTCGATCTTCCATTCAGATTCCCGGCAAATGATGAATTCCTCCCTGATTGTCGATAACCCGTCGTCCCGTGCCGCATCCACCGCTGGCCTGCCTCAGCGATTGATGGTGGAATCGCGCGAGCCTGCTGCGCCGCATGCAGTGTTTCGCGCCTCTTGGGGTCGCTGCCGTAGTGAACGGCACAACCGCCGGGTAGAAATCCCAAACCTTCGAGTGGGCGATAGGCACCACCCCAAAATGAATCAGTCAGTCCTGCCTCGAACCAGCACATTGCTCCAGCGCTCATGCCAGCAAGCAATATGCCGCTTTCCCATGCTTCTCGCAGGACCTTGTCGAGTCCCCATTCGCGCCATACAGCAAGCGCGGACTTTGTGTTTCCACCACCGACGAAAATTGCGTCCTGCTGCAATATACGAGTTCGATAGTCGGACAGCGGAATCGACTTGGCGCCCGGTTGCCGGAAGAATGCAAGGTTAGACGTTTCGCAGCCGATGTCGCTGTATGTTTGGTGAAACTTATCGATATGTGCCGGAAGGTCGCCGCTCGGGGTAGCAAGATAGCAAATGTTCGGATGCGCCTTTTCTGTAAGGTCCCGGATAAGCTTGTCGACTGGAGAGGGTGAGTCCTCCATCATAAAGCCGCGACCGCCGATAGCCAGGATACGCCGCATGCATGCTCCAGTTCTTTGATTCTTGATGGTTGCTCAGTCTACTGTCAACATTCTTGACACGGCCATCGACTGTCTCATAGTGGCCGACTCCTGTCCCATGTGAATTTCGGTCGGCGACGCGTTCGTTGGATTCCACGGATGTCACCTTGCGACTGCCACGGTTCAAGACGACGGGGTTGCAGACGGTCCAAGGTGCTCGTGAATGATTTGCCACCGATCTGCATCACGTATGACGACGGTGGTGCCTCGCCCGGTTCCCGATGCTAGCCGCCCCTCGATTAAGCCAGACCACTCAAAGTCATATGTGCAGGCAGCGCTGTCGTCGTGGACATAGATCCATACGGGGTGTTTGATAGCGTAATGCTCGCTCTGTATGAAATCAAAAGTCGCTCTGACAGCGGTTTCGATTGCGGCCTTTCCGAAGTAAGTGCCTTCACTGAAAATGAAGCACGCGTCTTCGTGAATCAACGGTGCGACCGCCTCCCAGCGTTGAGTAGCTAACGCATCTTTGTATGCAGCGAGGAATGTCTTGTGGTTCATGCAATTTCTCTAGCGCTTGCACATTTCGACTATGAACGGTTCAGGCGAACCTATCGACTATCTTTTGTTGGCCGGCATAAACCAACCGCTTTCCTGACATCCGAAGTCCAGCAGGCAAATCACCGAACCGGCGAGCGATCAGGTATGAATTGTTACTTTGACACACTTCGCATCGCACTTCGGGATCGTTGTCATGGAAGCGCCGTAGGCACACGCAAAGTGTCGACGATTCAAGCGGTAAGGTCGACTGGCCGTTCGTGCCCGGTCACTGCCGGTTGCGAGCGGGCGGCAGCGGCATCCCCGGCGTAGCGCAGATCCTCTCGGTGCGAGCCAGAGGCCAACTCGCAAAAATGTATTTTGCGGGGCGGCGACGCAATACACTACGTCGCATAAGACAGACGCGCCGACCGCGGCCGACGCCACCGTACAAAACCCCAGGGAGACATCTATGACCGATCCGACCCATGACTCGTCCGACTTTCGCCGGCAGCGCACAGTCGGCGTTGCCGGCATCGCGACTGCCTCGCTTCTTGCCTCGGTGCTTTGGCTTGGTATCGATTATTTGATGTCGCCATTGCCGGACATGGATAGCCTCGGCGCCCGGATGCTGCTGACGCTTAAATGCTGCTGTGTTGCCGTGTTGTTTTGCCTGGTGACGGGCGTCGAAGCCGTGGCGCACGAGCGATTAACCTCGCCCGCGTTCGATCCGCTGGCGGCCTTCGAGACACGCCGGTTGCGGGTCAATCAAAGGTACCTGCAGAACACGGTAGAGCAGATCATCGTGTTCGCGGCGTCGCTATTCGGCCTGGCGGCCTACTCCCCCGACGGCTTGGCGATGCGCGCGGTCGTAGCGACGACTGTGGTCTGGATCGTAACGCGAGCCGCGTTCTGGCTCGGCTATCATCGCGGCGCGGCGCTGCGCGGGCTCGGTGCGCCGGGCATGGCGATCAGCATGATCGTGCTGCTTTATGTGGCGAGCCGGTTTGGACGTGAGATCGCGGGGACGGTGGGGGCGATTGTGCCGGTTGTTGCTTTTTTCGCAGTCGAAGCGGTGTTGTTTTGGGGGACACGGCCGGTTGAAGATGATTGATTCAATATGTCGTTTCGGGCAATTGTGAGTAGCCGCTGGTCTTCCACCAGCCGTGTTGGGAACACGCGACGACCCGCACGTCGCCGCCCGTGGATAAAGCGATCCTCAGTCCGCTGCGACGGCCTGGAGAGGCGGGTAATCCGTGTACCCCTTCGCGTCAGCACCGTAGAACCGACTCGGGTCGGGCTCGCTCAGTGGCGCATCCGACCGAAAGCGCTCGACGAGATCCGGATTGGCGATATAGGGAACACCGAACGCCACCAGATCTGCATCTCCTTTTACTAGAATTGCATTGGCTTTCGACTTGTCGAACCCCGTGTTGACCATGATTGGCACGGACGTCATCGGCCGAAAGGTCTCGGCGACATTTAGTATTTGCACGCCGCGCTCGGCGTCCTTGGCGTTTGGCTCCAGCAGGCACAAGTAACCGACGTGTAGCGCGTCGAGTGCTCGGACAACGAAGCCAAAGGTGGCAAGCTTGTCGCTGTCGTCCACGCCATAGAGATAACTTGACGGCGACAGCCGCACGCCAATTCGCTCTGAAGACCAGGCGTCAATCATCGCCTGGGCGGTTTCCAGCATGAGCCTCGCGCGATTTTCGACTGTTCCGCCGTAGGCGTCTGTGCGGTGATTACTGCCATCTTGAAGAAACTGGTCCTGAAGGTAGCCGTTGGCTCCATGCAGCTCAACGCCATCGAAGCCAGCCTGCCGCGCATTTTGCGTCGCCTTTGCAAAGTCGGCCACGATGCCAGAAATCGCATCAATGCTGAGCTCGCGGGGTATGGTGAAATCCACGCGACCAGTTGGTAGAACGAAATCTCCGGTCGCCGCTATCGGTGAGGGGCCAACCGGTGGCGCACCGTCCCGCATGTCTGGATGGGCGACCCGGCCACAGTGCCAGATCTGGCAGTAGATTCGACCTCCAGCGACGTGAACTGCATCGGTGATTTTCCGCCATGCCGCGATCTGATCCGGACGGTGCAAACCAGGGGCGCGGATGATGCCATGCCCTTGGTCAGAAACCTGCGTGCACTCGGTCACAATCAGCCCGGCAGAAGCACGCTGGACATAATACTCACGCATCAAATCAGTCGGCACGTCGTTTTCAGATGCCCGCGTACGGGTCATTGCAGACATCACGATCCGATTTGAGAGTTTGAGGACGTTAAGGTCAAAGCATTCGAAGAGTTCGTCCATGGTCATTTCCTGGTGTGCACTGTTCAGCGTATGTTGAGGCCGCCGTCGAGCTCAACGGTCGGGGCAGAAATGAGTCGGCGTTAGTCGAGCAGCGGAGTAACGCCGCAGTCCAAGCCTCCGTCAAAGCGCTGGCCAGGCATTCTTTCTTACCGTCCACTCATCTGCAGCTCACGTGCGACCCCAATCGCAGCAATTCACGCTGCGGCATTTGAATCCCACGCGAAAGCGTCAGGCATACGCCAAATTATGATCTCCAGAAGCGGGACAAATATCGGTACGAAAACGTACATTCTCTCGGTCCGTAAGGAAAAGCAGTCACTCAAGGCAGCAAAGGCCAGGGGCGATAATTACCTGCAATATCCCAATGCACGTCGGAATGTCTCAAAATTTCGCTTAACTTACTACCAGCGGCCGATGATCTGGCGGAGCTACCGCCTCCCGAAGGCCCGTTCCTGAGTAGGAAACACGGACGATTCGCGAGAACGTCGTGCCGACCCGCTTAATTCCACATGTCTGATCCATGGGGAACGCAAAATGCGTGAAAGGACTGTCCGTCACTCTCAATCTTAAAGTCGAAATTGTGCATCCGATGCGCTAGCTTGACATCATAGGAAGGAGTCTTACCTAACAGGGAAGATGCTCAAGGGCAGGCGCTGTCGCGAGAGCGGCTGCATCTTTACCGAGAGAACTCCGTCGCACCACAACGTCCAAGAAAGCTCATCAGGGAAAGTCATGAATAGATTCGAACGTAAAGTTGTTATCGTCACAGGGGCTGGTTCCGGTATCGGTGCTGCCACGGCGCGCCGCTTTCTGCGGGAAGGCGCATTCGTCGTCGTTAACGGACGGCGTGAACCCAAATTGCACGAAACCATCGCAGGTTTTGATGAAGCGAAGTCACTTGTTCACTCTGGAGACGTCTCCGATGAGGCATAAGTGAAGCGCCTTGTGGCAGACACGGTCAACAAGTTTGGGAAGTTGGACGTGTTGGTCAACAACGCGGGGACGGCAATCTTTGGTCCCTTTGCCCAAACCACCACGCAGGACTGGCGAAAGGTGATGGGGAGCGACCTCGACAGTGTGTACTTCGCATCCCGCGAGGCATTGCCTCATCTCTTACCAACGAAGGGTTCCATCGTCAATCTCTCCTCCGCTTCCGGGCTCGGCGGAGATTGGGGGATGAGTTCCTATAACGCGGCGAAGGGCACCATCACGAACTTCACGCGCGCTTTGGCGCTGGAGTATGGCTCGCGTGGCGTACGGGTCAACGCCGTGGCACCTAGTCTCACTTCCTCTGAGGCCACTGCCGATCTTGAGAAAAGCGAAGCGGTCATGACAGCGTTTGTTTCTCGCCTCCCTATCGGTAGAGCCGCCAAACCGGATGAAATCGCAGGCGTGATTGCGTTTCTCGCGAGTGAGGACGCCGTCTTTGTCAATGGAGTGGTTCTGCCGGTCGACGGCGGAATCAGCGCGTCCAATGGACAACCTAACTTCCTCTCGCTCCTGGGACAAGGCTAAGGTCCACGTTCATGTTAGACATTAGTGCTCTCACCTTCTCGGCGGGATCACCGCAACGAGCCAGACTGAACCACTTCATCGCTGTTATAGGAGGATTGATGAGCTACGCAATCATAGGTGCCGGCGCAGTCGGCCAGGCCCTCGCCAAAATGTTCGCCCGCAAGCAAATAGCGGCCGCCATAGCTAGCAGGCGATCCCCCGAAGCGCTCACACACTCCCACTGACAATGGTGGTTGTCATGTGCTATCCGAGGAGACGCAACAGGGCCCCTTCTTCCTCGAGGAGCTGGGGCGTAAGAATCCCGGAGCGCTCTACCGATATCACCAGGACTGGGTTGAAAGCCTTACGCGTGCGGCAGAGGCGAAAGCCGCGAAGTTGA
>JBEKNG010000204.1:0-8451 GCA_049523075.1 Paraburkholderia sp. | reverse complement strand
GCCGTCATCGTGACCGGCTCACCGATGCGCATGCGACGCAGTTGCACTTCCTTGAAGTTCGCATCGACCCACACACCGTCGAGCGGCACGATCGACATCAGCGGCGTTCCCGGCCCAACGCGCTCACCAACCTGCACCGAGCGCTGTGCGACGTAACCCGTCACCGGCGCCGGCAGCGTATTGCGGGCGTAGTTGAGGTAGGCGTCGCGCACCTTGGCGGCGGCGGCCTGCACGTCCGGATGCTGTTCAACCGACGTGCGGTCGGTCAGCGCATGGTTCGATTGCGCCTGCTGGCGAGCGGCGTCGAGCGCTGCCTGAGCGGAGGCCACCGCGTCGCGGGCGTGCGAGACGTCTTCCGCCGACACCGCGCCGGTGCTGGCCACCGCGACACGGCGCTGCAGATCGTCCTGCGCGCGCGCCAGGTCCGACGCGCGCTGCGCGACGTTGGCCGCGTAGTAGTCGTTGTTCACGTAAAGCGTGCTCACCTTGCGCACAGCCTGGCCAAGCGCCGCCTCGGCGTTCAGGAGTGCGATCCGCGAATCGGCCGGGTCCAGCGTGACGACCGGGTCGCCCACTTTCACGATCTGCGTGTCGTCCGTGTTGACCGCGTTGACCGTGCCGGTCACCTGCGGCGTGAGCTCCACGAGATTGCCGTTGACGTACGCGTCGTCGGTCGACTCGTGATATTGGCCGTACGTCACGTAGTACGCGCTATACGCGGCGCCCGCGACCACTACGCCGACGCCTAGCAGTGCGAGCCACAGCTTGCGCTTGCCGGAGGCGGCGGGCGGTGGTGCATTCGGCGCGGTTCCAGCAGGGCGATCCTGGGTACCTTTGTGGTTCGATTGTGCCGATTCAGCACTCGTGCGGTCAGTGATGGTATCGCTCATGTCAATTCACCAGAGAGAGTTTGCAAATGTGCCGGTTCAACGCGCGGCGACGGTGGGGTTGGAAGGCGCGGCGGAATCCGCACTGCGTGTTGCATCGGATGCTTCGGATGACGTATCGACATAGCCACCGCCGAGCGCCGAGGCGAGCGCGATCTGCTGGTCGCGCCGGTCCATCAGCAGGTTGGCGACGGCCTGATCGGCCTGCAGGGTGTTCATGTCGGCGTTGAGTACGGTCAACTGATTCGTCAGGCCGCCCTTGTACTGCGTGATCGCCAGATCGTCGGCCTGGCGTGCGTTCTGTTGCGCCGTTTGCGCATCGCCAAGCTGTACGTCGCTCGAACGGATCTGCGCAAGTTGCGTCGCGACGCCGTTCAGGGCGGTGACCAGCGTCTGGTTGTAGGTCGCGACCGCGTCGTCGAAATCGGCGTAACGGCCCTTCAGTTGCGCACGCAACTCACCCGCGTCGAAAATCGGCAGATGGATTGCGGGACCCACATTGGCCGTGCGGCTCGCCGCCGTCAGGAAGCGGCCGAAGCCGAACGAGTCGAAGCCAATCGCGGCACTCAGATTGATGTCCGGGTAGAACTCGGCCTTCGCTTCCTTCACTTCGTGCGTAATGGCATTGACGCGCCAGCGGGCCGCGACGATGTCCGGGCGGCGGCTCACGAGGTCGGCGGGCAGGTTGTCCGGCAGACGCACCTCGTCGCCGACGCCAAGCGTGGGCCGGGCAATCGAGAGTCCACGGTCCGGGCCTTCGCCCATGAGCGCGGCCAACTGGTAGCGGGTCGTCACGATGCTGCCGTCGAGCGCGGCGAGCGCCGAGCGGGCGGTCGCGAGATTCGCCTGCGCCGTCTTGCGCTCGACCTGGGTGTCGAGCCCGGTGGCGATGCGGCCCGCCGTAATGCGGTCGATCTGTTCACGACGCTCGACTTCCTGCTGCGCGATATCTTGCAACACATAAAGCCGCGCAAGCTGGTTGTAGCTGCGGGCGAGCGCGGTCGTGAGCGTGAGCTTGACGACTTCCGCATCGGCCTCGCTGGCCTGCACCTGGGAGACCGCCGCCTTCAGCGTTTCGCGATTCTTGCCCCACAGATCGAGATCGTATGAAAGGCTCAACAGTGCGCTGTTCTGGGTTTGCCAGGTGCCTGCATAGGGCGGCGGTATTTCCGCCGTGCCGCTGAACTGCTGGCGCGTGAGCGAATAATCGGCGTCGACGCGCGGCATCGTGCTGGCCTTCGCGGTGTCGGCATAGGCTTGCGCCGCGGCGATGCGGGCCCGCGCCTGCGCAATCGTCGGGCTGCCCTTGAGCGCTTCCTCGAGCAACGTTTTCAGTTGCGCGTCGCCGAACTGGTCGGCCCAGTCGGTCGCCGGCCAGTGACCGTTTTCGGCCGGCAGGCTTTGCGTCGTCTGAAACTGCTGCGGCTGGGCCATCTTCTGGTCGCTGTGAATGCCCGCATAGTTGACGCATGCCGAGAGCACCGCCGCGAGGATCGCTGACAGCCCCGTCTTCATCGCACGGACACCGCCGCCGGATTTAATCTGTGCTTTCATTTTCTGACCTGTCAGATTGTTGGTTAAAAAAAGGGGAGCGCCGCAGCGCTCACTCTCCGTTGAACTTGTTAAGCAGGCGGCACAGTTCTTCGAACTCCGCCTTCGTGAACTTCTTCAACCGCGCATTCAATACTTCCGGCGCGATCTTCGGAATCTCGCCGGCGATTTCTTCGCCTTTCTTCGTCAGCACCAGGTTGACCACCCGGCGATCGTCCAGGCTGCGCGAGCGCTCCAGTAGCCCCTTCGTTTCCAGCTTGTCTAGCATCCGCGTCATCAGTCCGGTATCGACGGACAACATCTTCGAGAGCTCGAACGGCGTGGAGGCGAGGCCACGTTGCATGGCGAGGATGATGCCCATCTGCGGGCCGGTGATGTCGAGGTCCTTGAGGGCCGTGTCCATTTCCGCAGTGATCAGGTTGCGCGCCTTGGTCAGCAGGAACCCGACGCTTTGCGTCAGCGAGAAACTTTCGGGTGTGTAGTGCTTCATGGCGCGTCCTCATCGTGTGTGACTTTAACAATAACTGCAAAGTCAGATTCCAGCAAGAGAATTTTTGCATTTTCTCGCCCTGGTCGAAAGACGCGCCCCGTGCTTGCGCTCAGTGACCTCCCGCGCCCGCTGCGGCCTTCGCACCGTCCTTGCTGGGCTTGGTGATCCAGATGAGCGGAATGATCACGATAAAAATCACCGCCGACAGCCAGAACACATCGTTCAGGCCGAGCATCGATGCCTGCGCGCTCAATTGCGTTTCGAAGAAGGCCTGCGCTTTGAAGAGACTCGCATGCAGCGTCGTCTGAATGCCGGCGAGCGCATGCACATAGGCCGGGTTGTTCAGACTGGTCTGCTCGGCAAGCTGAGAGTGGTGCTGGATGGTCCGGTCGTTCCAGATGGTGCTCATGATCGACGTGCCCGCCGCGCCGGCGAAGATCCGCGCGAAGTTCGACAGACCCGCGGCCGCGGGGATCTTCTCCGGCGGCAAGCCCGATAGCACGATCGCTGTAAGCGGCGTGAAGAACAGCGCCATCGGAATACCTTGCAGCAGCGTCGGCAGAATGAGCGTGTAGGGGTCGACGTCCGTCGTGTACCACGAGCGCATCAGGAACACGCCCGCAAAGCAGAGGAAGGCGAGCGTCGCCAGCACTCGCGTGTCCGATTTCGGCATGATCTTGCCCATCACTGGCGCAAGAATCACGGCGAAGATGCCGAGCGGCGCTGTCACGAGCCCCGCATCGACGGCGCGGTAGCCAAGGTATTCCTGAATCCACGTGGGCAGGATCACGAGATTGGCGAAGAAGACCGCGTACCCGATCGATATCGCAACGGTGCCGCCCAGGAAGTTGCGACCCTTGAACAGACGCAGATCGACGATCGGCCTCGCCTCGGTCAGTTCCCAGATCAGGAAGAACAGGAATGTGACCAGCGCGACGATCGTGAGCGCCCAGATCACCGGCGAATTGAACCAGTCGAGGTCCTTGCCCTTGTCGAGCATGATCTGCAGCGAGCCCACCCAGACGATCAGAGTGATGAGCCCCACCTTGTCGACCGGCAGCTTGCGCGACGGTGTTTCGCGCTTGCGGTAGAGCGCCCAGACCACTGCGGCGGCAAACAGGCCGACAGGGACGTTGATGTAGAAGATCCACGACCAGTTGTAGTTGTCCGTGATCCAGCCGCCGAGAGCCGGCCCGGCAATCGGCCCAACCGTTGCGGTCATCGCCCACAGCGACAGCGCGCTCGAGCTTTTATTCTTCGGAAACGTGGCGAGCAGGAGTGCTTGCGACAACGGCACCAGCGGCCCTGCCACCGCGCCTTGCACGATACGCGCCACGAGCAGGATGGGCAGGCTCGTCGCGAAGCCGCATGCCGCGGACGACACCACGAACAGCAGGATCGCGGCCACGAAGAGCTTGACCTGCCCGACCCGCTGCGTGAGCCAGCCGGTCAGCGGAATCGCCACTGCGTTGGCCGCGGAGAACAGCGTGATGACCCACGTGCCTTCATCCACCGACACGCCCAGGTCGCCGGAGAGCGTCGGGATGGCGACGTTGGCGATCGACGAGTCCAGCACGTTCATGAAGGTGGCGAGCGACACGGCGAATGCGCCCAGTGCAAACTGCCAGCCGGTCAATGGCGCAGGAGCGCTCGCGTTATTTGGCGGGTTCATGTTGCGTCCTTTAAGAGGTTTGACGGCCGGCTGTCCTCGAGCCGTCGCCAGCTATCTGACATATCAGATAAATGGTTAAAAAAATGGCTCATTGATCCAGCAACTTGCGCAGGAGTCGGCATAAGGCCGCGAATTCCAGCGGGGTGAAGACCGACAGGCGCTGGTTCAACACTGCTGGCACGATCTCTGCCGTCCGCTCAGCAAGACTCCGGCCGTCTTCAGTGAGCGTCAGGTTGACCACCCGCCGGTCCGGACGGTTGCGATCCCGGCGCACGAGGCCTTGTCTTTCCAGACGGTCGACCAATCGTGTGATGAATGCCGGATCGACACCTAGCAGCCTGGACAATCCGGCCGACGAGCGCGCAACGCCCAGGGAAAGGAGCAGCAGTGCGCCGATCTGCGAACTGGTCACGCCTGTGCCCGTAAGCGCGACGTCCATTTCCTCGGTGAGCAGGTGGCGGGCTTTGCTCAGCGCAAAGACGATGCGCTGGATCGGCAAAAAAGTGTCTTCGCGATAGTCGCTCATAGCTGATATCTCCGTTTCTGATTCGGAATATATCTGACTAAGCAGATATATGCAAAGATTTTTTTCGACGGCTGGATGGCGGACACGATCGCGCAGGGCGGGCAACACCCAGGTTTCGAGTCCGCGCATCAGTCAAAAGAATCTTGCGCAACGAGAACAAATCGCCATTCAACCGCAAGGCTTAGACTAGCCTCCAATTGCTACGCGACGCTCGCAGCGATCCTCCCATGGGAGTCCAAAGAAATTTGTTCATGAAGGACCCACCACGCCAACTGCTTGTTGTCTCTTCCCTGAACTCAGCGCCGCCGCTCAGTAAATCATTTGCTACACTGAATCAAGAAGCAGATCTGTTTGGCGGCCGGTTTGACCCTGATGGCGGCGGTTGGGTTGCGAATCAACGCAACTCGATTTGACGGCTTCAACTTCCGCACATTCTTCTGTTGATGAGCCTGGCGCCACAATGGCGGGCCCCAGCATTGGTCCTTCGTCGCAGAGCATGAAATAGTGCGGAGATGTCACCATGATTGAGTCTTCCGATTTCCCGGGCAAAAAGATAGTGCTCAATCGCGGAGGCGGCCGTATGCCCGCGCTCGGCTTTGGCACGCTGATTCCCGATGCAGCTACGACTACCCGTGCTACCAGAGAGGCGCTGGAGGCCGGCTATCGACACTTCGATTGTGCCGAGCGATATCAGAACGAGCG
Organism: Paraburkholderia sp.; assembly: GCA_049523075.1. Lineage (GTDB taxonomy): Bacteria > Pseudomonadota > Gammaproteobacteria > Burkholderiales > Burkholderiaceae > Paraburkholderia. The sequence goes on along the minus strand of JBEKNG010000204.1, from coordinate 2,623 downwards.
CGAGGTGGGCGAGGCTCTGCGGATAGGGCTTGCTGCCGGAGGGATCGCACGCGAAGACATCTTCGTGACCACGAAATTGTGGAACTCCAATCATCGGCCCGAGCGTGTCGAGCCGGCTTTCGAGGCAAGTCTCAAAAGGCTCGGCCTCGACTATCTTGATCTTTATCTAATACACACTCCGTTTGCATTTCGAGCGGGAGATGAGCAGGATCCGCGCGATGAAAACGGTGATGTCGTCTATGACAAAGACGTGACTCTGCTAGACACGTGGAGGGGGATGGAAGATCTCGTCGACCATGGAAGATGCCGGGCCATCGGACTATCTGACATCGGCCTGGACGACTTGCAGCCTCTCTATGAATCAGCACGAATCAAGCCGGCGGTGGTGCAGGTCGAAGCACATCCCTATCTTCCAGAAACGGAACTTCTGGAATTCTGCAAGGAGAAGGGGATCGTGTTTTTGGCCTTTGCGCCATTGGGTCACGGAATCAGGCCGGGGCCGCTTGAGGATCCCGTCATCGTGCAGATTGCCACGCGAATCGGCAAGACTGCAGCACAGGTACTGCTTGCCTGGGCGATCCAGCGTGGCGGGGCTTTGCTCACCACCCCCAAAACCGCGGCCCGCGCGCGAGAGAATTTCGATATCTCCGCACTACCGGCAGACGCGTTCGACGAGATCAACCGGATTGAGACGAGGCAGAGGTTCAACGAAGTCGTCAAGACGGGCAGCCCCGGGTTTATTCCGCGACGTACGCAATAGATAGACGTGAACGGTATCCGGAGACGCTCCATGCACGAAGAAACGATACTTGAAGCCCTGAATGCGCACTGGCAAGCGTCGGCGGCGGGCGATCTCGACGCGGAACACGCTATCTACGATGACGCTGCCATCTGTGACTATCCGCAATCAGGTGAACGAATCGTCGGGCGAATGAATTTGCAGGCACTGCGCGGTCATCATCCAGATAAGCCCTCAGGTTTCGATGTCAGGCGAATTCAAGGAGAAGGTAATCTCTGGATCACGGAATACAGCATCACCTATATGGGACGAGCGGCTTACACGGTAAGCATTATGGAGTTCCGCAACGGCAAGGTCGTTCACGAGACCCAGTATTTTTCGGATCCCTTTGAAGCACCGGGTTGGCGGAGTCAATGGGTTCAGCAGATCGCATAACGTCGCGTTGCGGCGAGGTCTGGGCCCGATGGGCGCCAGACTCGCTCGCAACGAGAGTTAATGCGTATCGCCATCAGACTAATGAAGCTTGACTTGCGGCAGTGTGACCCGCCGCAGCCAGTTGGCCACGGTGTCGAGCAGCATGCGCCGATAGCCATGCAATCCGGCGATATGCATGCGATACAGCGACATGTACATCCAACGCGCCAATAATCCTTTAACAAGCATCCCGCCCCTCAGGTTGCCGACAGCACTGAAATGACTGAGCGAGACGAGTGAACCGAGGTCGCGATAGACGAATTCTGGCAGCGGACGTCCCTTGAGCCGATTGCCTAGCGCTTGCACCAGAAAGCTCGCTTGCTGATGCGCGGCCTGGGCACGCGGCGGCACTTTATGCTCCTTGCCATCGCTATCGGACCATGTACAGGCGGCACAGTCGCCAAGGGCAAAAATGTTGTCGTCGACTTCCGTTTGCAGCGTAGGGCGTACGACCAGCTGGCCCTGTTTCGTCACGGGCAGCCCATCAAGCTTCGCGAGCACTGGCGGCGCCTTTATGCCGGCCGCCCAGACAGTCAGATCAGCGCGCACGGCTTTGCCGCTAGCCGTACGCACGAATCCGGGTGCTACCTCGCTCACCGCTTCGCCAGCCATCACCGTCACACCGAGCTGACCGAGCTGTTCCGCCGCTGCGCTTGAGGCCGGCTCCGGCAAAGCCGGCAAAATGCGCGGTCCAGCCTCGATGATGACGATGCCGATGTCGGTGGACGGATCGAGCTTGTGCAGACCGTATGCCGAAAGGACTTGTGCCGTATTGCGCAACTCTGCGGAGAGCTCGACGCCCGTCGCACCGCCGCCGACGATGGCCACCTGGATGCGCGACCCGGCCTGTCCAGGTGCATGCGGCGCACTTTCGGCAACGCATTTTCCGGGTTGTTCGGCGCGCATGCAGGCGGCAATGAGACGCTTGCGAAAGCGCTCGGCCTGTCCAACCGTATCGAGCGCGATTGAATGCTCTTCGGCGCCTTGCACGCCGAAAAAATGCGTGGTGCTGCCGATGGCAATGACGGGCGTGTCGTATTCGAGCTCGCGCTGCGGTAGCACCGCCGCGCCGTCGTCACCCAGCAAGGGGGCAAGCGTGACGCGTTTCGTGACGCGGTCCAGACCGAGGAGCTCGCCCTGCTGAAACTGGAAGCCATGCCAGCGTGCCTGCGCCGCGTACGACAGCTCCTCACTAAAGGGGTCCATGCTGCCGGCTGCGACCTCATGCGGGAGGGGCTTCCAGATATGCGTGGGATAACGATCGACGAGCGTGACGAGTGCACGTGGCGCCTTCTTGCCGGTGCGCGTGCGATACCGATCGCCAAGGCGCGTCGCGAGTTCAAGCCCTCCGGCTCCGCCTCCTACGACGATAAAACGATGCATGGTTGGATCCTTTCTGTTTGCCATTCA